>JAYTQX010000027.1:0-4481 GCA_043746455.1 Pseudomonadota bacterium | reverse complement strand
CGGTGATCATGCTGCGCGGCGGATTGCTGCAGGCTTGCGCGATGTCCGGGCCAGCGCGATTAGGGCCTGCCCTATGGGCCAGTTTACATCCTGCCCCTTGAGATGGATGCGCATCAGGTTAGCACGATGCGTGCCAACTACCGGTGCCAGCGTGTAATAAGTCCAGCCGCGCTGGGCGAGTTTCGTGATTGCTTGGGATGGGTTCATTGGCGCAAAATAGCACCAGTGAAAAGAGAACGCAAGCGTTGCTGCGAAAATATATTTCTGCAAAAGTGCTTGACATCATGCGCCGATGCGCGCAAAGTCCATCCATCGGCCCCACGGCCAGCCACCACGGCGGAGATCGCAATGCAGCAGCAAGTCGAGTTTCAGTCCTCACCGTCCGCCACCGCCCCGGGCCAGTGGGTCGGGATCGTGGTCGACGAGGCCAGCCAGCGCGTGCTGACGTGCACCACCGTGACGTATACCAGCAGCGATGAGGCCCGGTTTGGGGCTCGCATCAAGTGGCTCGGCCGAGGCGCACGCATGGCGCAGGCGGCTGGGCTGGTGGGAGAGCGCGCATGAATCTCTCCCACGAACTCGACCGCAACGGTCAGCTGTGCGCCGCGCTGGAAGTGGACGCGCTGATGTACCGCAACCGCCGCACGGATGCCGCGCCGGATGATGATGGCCCGCAGTCATGGCATGACGCCGCGCCTTTCCTGATTTCGATGGTGATCGGCCTGTGGATAGCCGTCGGCGTCACGCTTTGGAGGTTTTTGGCATGAACACCCACCACGATCGCATGCTGGCCGAGCCCTACGCCGAGGACGCAGGTTTCTCCGGCCCGGACACTGAGGTCGCTATTGAAGAGATGGCGCACGTACCGGACTGCTACGACAACTGGCTGAGCAATCGCCCGCTGCCAACGTCGGTCGCGCATCTGCTGGCCATGCTTGCTGGTGGTGTGCCTGTCGATCCGGAGCAACGTGGAGCGCTGGACGACGCGATTACAGACGTTCGTTTCGACTTAGGTCAGTGGGCATCGTGGCCGCAGCGCTTCCAAGTTGCGCCGGTCGATGCGTGGATAAGCGCGAAGGGGGCGGTATGAGTGGCCTCTACACGGATCACCCCGAGTGGACATCCGAGCAGCGCGTAGCCGTGATGGTCGTGGAGCGTATGCGCTACGAGCGCGACGAACGCCAGGCGCGGGCGCACAACCCCTTTCACATGCCGGCTGAGGCTGGCGATAAGGAGAAAGCGGCATGAACTACGAATCTGTACTACAAAAGATGGCGGCCGTTAAGCAGTCCGAATCAGCCGGTGAAGTCGCCGACAGCATGGATGTTCGCTTGGCGCTGATGATCCGCGTTCATTCCGGCGAAATCACGCTCGAACAGGCTCAGGCGCAGCTGAAGAAGATCAAAGCCGGAGCCACAATAAGGCAGGCATGACAACCCGTGCACGCGCGTTCCGGGAGGCATGACCATGCTGATGCACGAAATCCTACTGTCCGAAAACCTGCGCCATTCCAGCTTCGCGCAATCAGCTGCGACGCGTGGCGGAAAGGTCGCCGAGTTCGTGATGATTTATCCGGGCTGCCGCGTAACGGTGCCGGCGCCACTTTCCAACAACGCGCCGGCCGCTGCCGGCAGGAATTGAGCCATGAGTAACGTAGCAAGAGTCGAACCGAAGCGCCAGGAACTCACGCTGGCACCCGATGGCAGCCCGATGGCCGGCGCGCTGGTGTTCCTGCAGAACGGAGGGAATATTGAGCAGCTGAATCAAATGATGGATCTTCAGGCTCGGTGGGAAGCCAATGAGGCGCGCAAGGCGTTCACGGTGGCGATGGCAGGCTTCAAGGCCGAGCCGGTTGAGATTTTCAAGCGCAAGGAAGTCGCTTTTCTTGATGTGAAGTATATGCATGCTGAGCTTTCCGATGTTACGGAAGCTGTCGGCCCGGCGCTGTCAAAACATCAGCTGTCTTATCGTTGGAACATCAGACAGGAAGGAACGGCGATCAATGTTGATTGCATCCTTACCCACATTGCCGGCCATTCTGAAACCGTGACGATGACGGGTGCGCCCGATGCCTCTGGAAAGAAGAACGCCATCCAGCAAATTGCCAGCACCACGCAATACCTGCAGCGCTACACCCTGCTGGCGATTACCGGAATGTCCACGAAGGGCATGGACGATGACGGGCGCGCGGCGGATCACGCGCCGAACAACAAGGATCTTGACTGGCTCGCCGCCGCCGAAACTATCGCCGATCTGGACGATTACAAGGCCAAGAAAGCCGAGGTCTGCCAGTCATACGGCGATGCGACGCGCGTGCCTAAAGCCGTGCTTGCTGCATTCAACACCAAGTTCAACTCGCTGAAGGAGTCCGCCAAGTGATCGACGATCTGGAAATCTTCGACTGCGTGCAAGGCGAACCAAGTTGGTTTGAGGCTCGCCGTGGCGTTGTGACTGCCTCACGGTTCTCCGACGTGCTGGCCAAGGGCCAGGGCATCACGCGCCGCAAATACCTGCTTACGCTCGCTGGCGAGGCCATCACGGGCGAGTGTGCGGAGAGCTACAGCAATGCGCATATGGAGCGCGGGCACGCGATGGAGGCGGATGCGCGCGACCTGTACGCGTTCGCGTACGACGTGGAGCCGGAGCTTGTCGGCTTCATGCGGCGCGGTCGCGCTGGCGCAAGTCCTGATTCGCTTCTCGGAATGTACGGACTTCTGGAAATAAAATCCAAGCTCGCGCACCTGCAACTCGACGTGCTGGACAAGGGCAAGCTGCCGCCCGAGCACGTTGCCCAGGTGCAGGGGCAGTTGCTTGTCTCTGGCCGGCAATGGGCCGACTTCGTTTCCTACTGGCCGAAACTTCCGCTGTTCTGCATCCGTGTGGAACGCGATGAGGCATACATCGCAACGCTTCGCCAGGCCATCGCCGACTTTGTTGGCGAGCTTGATACCTACATTGAACGCTACGGAGTTGCAGCATGAGCGGCATCAAAACCAAGTTCGACGCAGTAGCGGCACGCAAGTACGCCAAGCGCGACGGCAGCGAGGCAACGCAGTGGATCAATGTCGGGCGCGGCGTTGAATGGGAAGATGGCGGCATTGAAATCGAGTTGAACGCGTTGCCGTGCTTCCCTGGTTGGAACGGCAAGATCAAGCTGTTTGTGCAGAAGGATAAGCAAGCGACCGCGCCAGCTCCGGCACCGCAGCGCCAGACACCGAGCGTCGGTTTTGCCGACGACTCCATACCTTTCTGACCATGCCCGCGCAAACCTTCCGCATTCCTGCAAAAGACCGCGAGCGCATCGCGGCAAACCTTCACGCGTTCGTGATGAGCGCGCTTCCGGGTAAGGAGTTGCGAGTGGAGATTGGCGAGTATCGCAAGCGGCGCAGCCAGGATCAAAACGCGTACCTGTGGGGCGTTGTCTACAAGACCCTAGGCGATGCCACGGGTAACGACGCCGATGACCTGCACGCCTACTTTTTGGGCGAGTGGGCTGGCTGGGAAGTGATCGACGTGATGGGCCAGAAACGCCGCGTCCCGAAGCGCCGCAGTTCCAAGCTGACGACGGTCGAGTTTTCCGATTACGTCGCCTTCATTCAACAGCGCGCGGCGGAAACGGTGGGGGTTTTCATAGCCGACCCCGATCCGATGCACGGCAACCAGATGTTTGCAGCATGAACAAGAACAGCGGATGGCAGCCGATTGCGACGGCGCCAAAAGGGCGGCAGGTACTTATCTACTGCGTGAATGAGCTTGGCAAAGGACGCACAATAAAGGCTAAATATATTGAGCGCTTCTGGGAAGAATCGTCCAATGATTCTGAGAACGATGAGTACAACGAGCCTGACGATACTTATTACACGTTGCCGGGATGGTACGAGTTTATTGATAACTGGGATGATTTTTCAGGCGTTTGTGTGCATTACAATCCTACCCACTGGATGCCGCTGCCCTCACCCCCAACCAGCGAGGAGTCGAAATGAGCACGATTGATACGGTGGAGAGTGTTCTGGCCTTTGCCACATGCTACGAGCACGTTGGCCATCATCCGCAAGACAAGAGATTGCGCCGCTACACCACTTTAATAAAGCAACACGCCGCCTTGCTCGAAGCCGTGAACAGACCGGTGAGTGCGGAACAGATTGAGGCGGCTTGTCGTGCCATTTGCAAATACAAGAGACACGATCCCGATGAACGCTGCCGGTATAGCGGTGGCAAGTTAGTGCGCGACAAACAAGGAAACTTCTATCCCTATTGGACAACATACAAAGTGGACGCAAAGACCTACCTAGAACACCACATGGCAGCGCTGCGCGAGGAGGTGGGGGGATGCTAAACGCGTTCGGGGTAAAGTGGCAATGTGACTGCTATCGTACAATTAGAGGAGAACGTTATATTGCGTGGATGAGCTATCCCCCAGAAAAGCTAATCCACACATATCGGTTGGCTGGTGTTAAATGTCGGCGATTCAAAGATGAGAT
>JAYTQX010000026.1:0-3130 GCA_043746455.1 Pseudomonadota bacterium | reverse complement strand
CATTCCATTGCATGCGGCCGAGCAGGTCAGGCAACAGTTCCAACGCGGCGAGGCCACGCGAAAATCCGTGAAACAAACCACCCTTGGAGATTTGCAGATCGCGCTGATAACCCGACGGCAGCGACAGCAGCTGTTCGATCTCGGTGCGTGCAGCGGCCACGCTGGCATAGGTCGCGCGCATCAATTCGATCACATCGGGATTGCGCTTGTTCGGCATGATCGACGAGCCGGTCGTGTACTCCGGCGGCAGGTATACAAATGCAAATTCGGACGTGGTGAACAGGCTCAAATCCCAGGCGAGCCGGCGCAGATCGAGCAAGGCGGTGCCGAGCGCGTCGAGCGCCGCCATTTCGAACTTGCCACGCGAAAGCTGCGCATAAACCGGCGAAATCTGCATGCGCGCGAAACCCAGCGCTTGCGTTGTGTAGTCTCGATCAAGCTTGAGATTCACGCCGTAGCCAGCGGCAGTGCCGAGCGGATTGGCATCGATCCATGCCAGCGTATCGCGTGTGCGCTGCAGATTGTCGATGAAACTTTCGGCGAAGGCCGCGAACCACATCGCGGTCGACGACACCACCGCACGCTGCAAATGCGTATAGCCCGGCAGCGGTTGCGGCGGTTGCGCGGCGCGATCGAGACAGACCTTGGCGACCTGACGGCACAGCGTTGCCAGAGTTGTGAGTTTCGCCTTCAGCCACAGTCGCGTCGCCACCAGAATCTGATCGTTGCGGCTGCGGCCCGTGTGCACCTTGCGACCCGTATCGCCGAGGCGTTCGGTCAATCGCGCCTCGATCGCCGAGTGCCCGTCCTCGAAGCGCTCGTCGAGAATGAATTTCCCGTTCCGGAAATCGTCGCCGAGCACATCCAGCTCGCGCGCGATCGCTGTGGATTCGTCAGCCGTGATCACGCCGATGCGCGCAAGGCCTTCGACATGCGCCTTGCTCGCGATAATGTCGTACAGAAAAAATTCGCGGTCCAGCACGACATCGTCGCCGGCGAGGAAACGCATGATGCGCGCATCGGTTTCAACACCCGGTTTTTGCCAAAGCAGATCGCTGTTCATGTCGGTATGCTTTCCAGTTCGTTCAAACCCAACGCCAGATTCAGGTTCTGCATCGCCTGGGTGGCCGCGCCCTTGAGCAGATTGTCCAGGGTCGAGACCACCACCGCTCGCTTACCGCCCGGCGCAACGCCGAAACCGCCGATCTGCACACCGTGACGATTCGCGATATGGCTGACCCATGGCGCGTCATCAATCACTTCGATCAGCGGTTCGTTGGCGTAGCGCTCACGATAACGCTGTTTCACCGCATCCGGAGTCAGCGGCTGGGTCAGCCACAGATTCACGGTCATCGTGATGCCGCGAAAATGCGGCGCGACGTGCGGCATGAATTCGACCGGCACGCCCAGATGCTTGGTCACTTCGCGCTCGTGCGTGTGGTTGACCAGCGAGTACGGCATCAGATTGTCGCGCAGCTTTTGCGGATCGTTGCGATCCGACGGCGTGGTACCCGCCCCCGAATAACCGGATACGCCGAAACAGGCCGGCGGCGCAGCGAGCAGGTCCTGCAACGGTGCGATCGCGAGCTGCATTGCGGTCGCATAGCAGCCGGGGTTGCTGATATGCCGCTGACCACGGTACTTGTCACGATACAACTCGGGAAGACCGTAATACCAAGTGTTGTCGAAACGATAGTCGGCGCTGATATCGACGATCAGCGTTTCTGGTCTGGACGTCTGGATGGCCGCAACATAGGGTTCGGCGTTGCCGTTCGGCAGCGCGAGCACGACGACATCGGCCTGTTCCGCTGCCACCGCCGCGGCGTCGAGTTTTTCGTAGCACAATTCGCCGTTGAATTCGGCGATGTGTTCGGTGACGCCTTGCCCCGCGAGTTCGCGCGAGGATACGAACGCCAGTTGCAGATGTGGGTGGCGCGCGATCAGCTTGATCAGCTCGCTGCCGGTGTGGCCACGCGCTCCGACGATGCCGACGGTTTTTTTTTCAGTCGCGCTCATGCGGCGTGACCTAATTCGCAGACGAGGCTCATGCCACCCGCTCCTCGACAACTCCTACGGCCGGCTCCTGGTCGATCAAGGTCGCGACGCGCTCGCGGCAATACTCCACGCAAGCCTGGATATCGTCGAAATCCTCGATGCCGTACCAGAACGCCTTGAATTTTGGCAATTTATAGCAGCCGTCGGATTCTGCGTAGTAGAAATGATTGATCACATTGCCGTGGCGCGAGCGCCAGAACAGCTGCGGGGTTTCATCGCGCATCACCTGCCACACGGCGCGGCCGAGACCTTCGCCCTGCGCATCGTCGAGCACCGCGAATTTGTCGAGATAAATGTGTCTGCCGGCGCCCTGCAAGTCCGCGTCCAGCAGGATCACCGCCGCGCGATAGTTTTCGCTCACATAGGCGCACAGCAGTTTGGTGCGCTCAAAATAATCGTCGGCGAGGATGCGGCCAAATCCGGATTCAATCAAGCCACGCAGGCGCCCGCGATCGAGTTGGTCCCACGCGGTCACGCGCAACACTTTCTCGCCGCGTCGCACGAGCGTGCCGGAGCCCTTGTGGGTGAACAGTTCCTTGGCCAGCTCGTCCGGCTTGGTAATCGACACCGACGAGGTCGGTGGCAGCTTGTCCAGCAAATCCTTGATCTGCACGATTTTCACGCGCATGCCGCCATTGATCCACGACTGCGCCATCAGATGCTCGAATTCGCTTGAGAGGTTGATCGAGTCGATCACATTGCCCGCATCGTCGAGCAGGCCGCCGGTACCGGTCAGGAAAATGATCTTGTACGGCTGCAAGGCGACAACGAGTTCGTTCGCGGCAAAGTCGGCATTGATATTGAGAATCTGTCCGCTCGGTGTTTCGCCGAGGCTGGCGATCACCGGAATCGACCCGGCATTCAGGCTCGCCTCGATCGATGCGAGGTTTACCTTCTCCACCTTGCCCACCAGGTCGTATTTGCTTCTGTCGAGAAAACTCGACTCGAACACCCCGCCGATGATCGACGTGGCGCGCGCATCGACCTTCTGCAACGCCTCGACCAGTTTCAAATTCTCCGCCTGCGACACGCGCCGAACGATCGCCAGCGCATCGGGCGAAGTGACGCGCAAACC
>JAYTQX010000025.1:0-2687 GCA_043746455.1 Pseudomonadota bacterium | reverse complement strand
TCGTTGGCCTGATTGGCGTTGTAGGGCGGGTTGCCGATGACGACGCTGATCTTCCTGCGGTTCTGGCGCTTGATGCGCTCGATGTTTTCCTCGCCCATGCCGAACAGGTCGGCGACCTGCTGGCCGGTGTAGCGGCGCAGGCCGGCGACGTTGTCGAGCGTGTCGACGAAGCACAGATTGGGATATTCGAGGTAATCGCCGCTGATCGCGGCGTAGGTGGCCTCGATGTTCAGATTGGCGACGTAGTACGGCAGGATCGCCACTTCGTTCGCGTGCAGTTCTTCCAGATACTTGTGCTTGAGCTTGGCCGGCTGGCCGCGAAAGTGTTCGAGCAGTTCGCAGATGAACGTGCCGGTGCCGGCGGCGGGATCGAGGATTTCCACATCCTTGTCGATCAGATTGCGGCCGAAATGCTGCTCGCACAGCCAGTCGGCGGATTCGATCATGAAGCGCACGATCTCGTTCGGCGTGTAGACGACGCCCAAACGATCGGCGGCTTTCGGATTGTATACTTTGTAGAAATTCTCGTAGACCACCTTGAGGAAGGTCTGCTTCTCGTGGTGGCTGCCGATCTGGCCCGCGGCGGCGCGGATCGCGCGGTAGTACACCTCCAGCGCCTTGAGCGCCTGGAACTTGGTGTTGCCGGTGAAGAACGTCGCCTCAAGCTTGTACAACTCGCGCGCGATGTTGTTGTCGTGGTGGAACGGCGTGCCGGGAAACACGACGCTAAAGATTTCCTCGGTGAGGATGTGCTGGATCAGGATTTCGCGCACGTCGGCATCGGTGAGCGCGGGATTGATCGTCTCGTGCGCCTGCTTGAGGAACTTGTCGGACGCCTTGCGGAACGCAGCATTGTCCGCGTACGCCTGCGCGATACGCGTGCGCAAGGCTTCGAGCACGGCCGGCAGATCGGTCTTGAACTGCTCCACCGCCTTGCGGAATTCGGCGATCTCGGGCCGCTCGTAGGCGAAGAACAGTTCGAGCAGGCGTTGCAGCCTGTCGACATCGTCGACCGCACAGCGCAACACTTCGCGCTTGTTCTGGATCAGCACCGCTTCGCGCGAATCCTCGAAGACGATGTTGTCCTGCGGATAACCGCGGCGGAATTTGAACTCGATCTCGGCGTCGATGTCGTCCTTTTCGTCCTTGGCTTCCCAATAGCCGAACGGCAGACGCAGGCCGTACAACAGCGCGCCATCGACGTAGCGGCGCTCCTTGGCCGGCGATTCGATTTCGTACTCGGGAACAAAAGTCAGATCGTGCGAGCGCGCCCAGCCCTTGAGCAGGTCTTTGAACGCCTCGCGCACGACGCTCTCGCGGTGCGTGCCGCCGACCTGACGCAGTTTGGACAGTTCGGCGAGGTAGTGCTGGATCAGGACTTTCGACATGCGTCGTCTTCCTTGTCTAGTCGTTGCCTTTCGTCGGATGCTCGATCGCTTTCGGAAACCGGGTCGGAGTGCGTTCCCATCGGGTGGTTATGCCTCGACCAGCTCCACCCTCACCTGCCGCCCCAGCGCCTGCGCGGCTTTGCTCAGCGTTTCCAACGTAAGGCCGGCATCACTCTCGTCGAGCAGTCGATCGAGCTGCGAGCGACTGGTACCCATGCGCTCGGCGAGTTCTTTCTTGGTGATGTGCGCGGCCTTCATCGCTTCGTCGATCTGCCATGTGATTACGCGCTTGATGGCGGTGGCGGTCGCTTCGGCGAGCATGCCGTCGTCGGCGAGAAAATCGTCGAAGTTCGAGCCGATGGAATTCTTGCGCTTAGCCATTGTGTAACTCCGATCTGTGTTGCTTGACGATCTTCAAATCCGTCGCCGGCGTTTTGGTCGATTTCTTCACGAACCCATGCAGCAACACCGTGGTCGGCCCCGAGACGGTGAACAGCACGCGCGCTATCCCTTGTCCGATCTTGCTGCGCTTCCCACAAGCCTGCTTCCATCTTGCGCACCAGCGGCATGCCGAGCGGCCAGCCGAACTGCACGGTTTTGATGTCCTCGCCGATTGCCTTGCGATCCTCGCGTTTCAGGTCGCGCAGCCAGTCGCGTACGGGTTCATCGCCGGACGCGATGGCGAAGAAGTGGACTTGCAGGACAGGCATCACACACGAATTGTACTTTTTTTAGTACACAAGTTCAATCGCCGATTTGCTCCGGAGACTTGCGCAAGGAAACTAAATATCGCTTCATCGCGACAAAGAGATATATAATCGCGACTTCCGTATAAGCCACCCTTCCCGCAATGACGCCGATCAGCCTCGAATTCTTCCCGCCCAAAACCGACGAACAGAAAGCCACGCTTGAAGCGGCGCTGCCGAAATTGAAAGCGCTCAACCCCGAGTACGTCAGCGTTACTTTTGGCGCCGGCGGCTCGACATTGAGTTACACCCCGGAAACCGTGCGTCACCTGCGCGAAACCCACGGCTTCGATGCGGCACCGCATCTGTCGTGCATGGGCGGCACGCGCAAGGAAATCCTCGCCCTGCTCGACCAATACAAAACGATGGGTTGCAAGCGCATCGTCGCGTTGCGCGGCGATCTGCCGTCGGGCATGGCGAGTTACGGAGACTTCCGCTACGCGAGCGAGCTGGTCGAATTCATCCGCAAGGAACACGACGGATTCTTTCATATTGAAGTCGCCTGCTATCCGGAAATGCATCCGCAGGCCGGCGATGCGCAGTCCGATCTGAA
>JAYTQX010000024.1:0-1665 GCA_043746455.1 Pseudomonadota bacterium | reverse complement strand
CCAACGCACCATCGGCGACAGTCGCCACGCCGCCGGCGGCAGGCGCACCCGCGCCATCGCAAACGCCGTCAGTTCCAGTCGATCACAAGTCGATCGCCGTGTTGCCCTTCGTCAACATGAGCGGCGATGCGAAGAACGAATATTTCAGCGATGGCATCACCGAGGAAATCCTTGATGCCCTCACCCACATTCCGGATCTGAAGGTAGCCGCGCGCACGTCGGCATTTGCATTCAAGGGCAAGGGCGAGGACCTGCGCAAGGTTGGCGAGACGCTCGGTGTTGCCAACGTGCTTGAGGGCAGCGTGCAGAGCGCGGGTGACGAGGTGCGCATCACCGCACAGCTGATCGATGCGCACAACGGCTTTCATCTATGGTCGGAGAAGTACGATCGCAAGCTGACCAATGTGTTCGCGGTCGAGGACGAAATCTCCAAGGCGATCGCCGACCACCTGCAGCTGACGCTCGACGCCACGCAGCCATTGGTGACGCAGCAGACGGTCGATCCTCACGCACATGACCTGTACCTGCGCGGTCTCGCATTGATGCCGAGCCGCGCGACTTCGCTGCGCGAGGCAAAGGTGGATTTCGAGCAGGCCGTCGCGATCGATCCACAATTCGCACAGGCATGGGCTTCCTTGTCGTCGGTGTACGAGATGCTGCCAACCTACCAGCTTGGCGATTGGTCTGTGTCGCGGCGGCAGGCTGAAGCCGCCGCCAATCGTGCGCTCGCGCTCGCGCCGCAATCGGCCGACGCCCACGCTGCCGCTGGCAGCCTGCTGCGCGACGATATGAAGTTTGCCGAAGCTGAGCAGGAGTTCCACAAGGCGATCGCGCTCAATCCCGGCGACGCGGAAACGCACGACAAATATGCGCAGTTGCTCGGCGCGATGAGCACCTTCGACGCTGCAATCGAGCAGGGTCGCATCGCCGAGTCATTGAATCCGCTCGGCATGCATCCGCATTACCTGCTCGGCTACTTGTTCGAAAATGCACATCGTTACGATGAAGCAATCGCCGAGTTGCGTCGCGCGCTGGAGTTGTCGCCCGACTTCGACGACGCCCACTTCGATCTTGCTCAGGTCTACATCCAGGTCAAGGATTTCAAGTCGGCCGAGCAACACGCGCGACTTGGTGCCATTGCGGCGGGTGAGGATGCGGAACTCGCCGCCGCCCTGGTCCGTGCCGTCGCCGAACCGTCATTGCGCGCCGCCGCGATCCGGCGCCTCGATGCCGGCGGCATTTGCGGACGCTACGATTTCTACAGCGTCTCTAGCGCGCTGTGGTACAGCCTGTTTGGAGCGCACGACAAGGCCGTGGAGAGCGTCGTGCGTGAACTTGGCAAGGCCGACCGCGGCGAGCTGTTCTGGGATCTCGAAGCGTTGCTCGCTCCGGGCTACGATTTCATCCGCGACGATCCGCGCTACCAGGCGGCACTGTTACAGCGTGGCCTGCCGATCGCGCCGGTCAAGCGGGCCGAGCAATGAACGAAGAGTCGCCACCTGGACGCAACTGGTTCGCCGAGTTCCGCCGTCGCCGCATGTTCCGCGCGATGGTCGCGTACTTCGTCGGTGCATGGCTGCTGCTGCAGATCGCCAACGTCACATTTCCGCCGCTCGGCCTGCCGGACTGGATGCAGCGTGCGCTGATCATCGCGCTGGCAATCGG
>JAYTQX010000023.1:0-10256 GCA_043746455.1 Pseudomonadota bacterium | reverse complement strand
CCCTCGACCGATTCGAACAGATAGGCGAACGGCCCGTCGGCGAGCTTCAGGTACACCGACAGCGGCGTGTCGAGGTCGGACAGCACCTCGCGCACGACCGGGATGCGGTTGTAGCCCTGAGTGGCGAGGTCGGCGAATTCCTGGGCAGAGATCACGGCGGCACGGCTTGAGCGGAAGGACGCCGAAGATAGCAAGCTGCGCCGTTTCGCGCCATGTATCGGCGCGGTGCGCAGTGCGTCAACCCGCGAGCGGACGCCGCGGCATGCCGCGCAATTCCAGGGAAAATTCCACACCGCTGCCGTCGGGCAGATTGCTGGCGCGCGCTTCACCGCGATGCAGTTCGGCGATCAGGCGCACGACGTAAAGGCCGAGGCCCAGATGCGGCACATCGGCGCGGCCCGGCAACGAATCGCCGGGCTTGCTCGCAGACGCGGCACGCATGCTGACCAGCGAATCGAACAGCCGGTCCTGCATGGTCGGTGGCAGCAGCGGGCCGCGATTGGCGACGCTGACGATTGCGCTGCCGGCATGTGTGCGCAGGCTCAGGCGAATCCAGCCGTCTTCGGCGGTGAAACTGCGCGCGTTGTCGATCAGTTTGTCCAACGCCTGCGCGATCAGCTCCGGGGCGCCGTGCATGGCCAGCGCCCCAGCCGGCAGGTCGCTTTCCACGCGCCGCGGCGCGAGCAGTGGACGATAGGCCTCGACGCAGCCGCGCACGACCGCGGCGAGATCGAAATCCTCGCCTTCGACGCCGCCGATCGCGCGTTCCATGCGGCTGGCCTCGCTCATCGCGCGCACGATCGCGCCGAGGCGTTCCGCGCCACCTCGCGCACGCACAAGATATGTCCGCGCATCCGCGGACACGGGTTGCTGATCGAGATTGTCGAGCGAGGATTTGACGATTGCCAGCGGCGTCTGCAGTTCGTGCGAGAGCTTGCTCGCCAGCGTGCGCAGATAATCGGTGTAGGCGGCGACTTCGTCGAGCAGACGCGAAAAACTGCGCGCGAGATCGCCCAGTTCGTCGCGCGCATCGATCAGCGGCAATGCGGCATTGTCCATTTTTCCACTTCCGCGAATCGCCCGTTCCGTCGCGTCGCGCAGGCGCCGGATGCGCACACCGAGCACGCCGGCGAACACGAACAGCACCGCGGCGGCGAACAGCAGAGCGAGCAGGCTGGCGCCGATCAGCAGCAACAGCGCGCGATTGGTCAGCAGCGGCAGCGCGTCGCCGGACTGTTCGAGCAGCAGCGCGCCGCGCACCTCACCCCCGCCCTTCGCCGGGATCGCTTCCTGCAGCGGCACGGCCGCCGCCAGCACGACCTGATCCTGGGTCGGCGCCGGATGCCACGCAGTGGCGGCCACGCCCGACAGCGCCTGCCAGATTTCCGGCGCGGCAAGGCGCGGCAAGGTCGTGGCGAAATCCTGCGCACGCGTCATGTCCGGTGCGATCAGGTTGCGGTAGATCAGGCTTTCCAGCCAGCGCCGCTGCGATGGCGTGGCGGGTTTCCCATTCGCCGCATCCGTTTGGCCCGAACCCAGCCGCGTCGCGCTGAGCTCGCCCGATTCGGCCACGACCCAGCCTTCCGCGCTGAGCACGCGCACGCGCATGCCTTCGGGCGCGAACTGGGCCAGATCGTCCGACAGCGCACGCGAGCGGCTCAGCAGAGGCCGTAACTCGGCACGTTCGGGCGCCGGTGCCACCGCGTCGAACATGGTCAGGGCAAGATGCTCGGGCATCTGCGCGCGCGGCAGACGCAGCTCGACGCGATAGCCGCTGCCGTCTTCCTGCCAGGCGCCGCCGAGAGTCTGCGGCAACGCGGCGCCGCCGTCGCCGTCGAGCACGCGCGCGTCGAAATGCCCGGGCGCGGCGCTGGCGAGCAGATAGCGTTGCGCGGCACCATCGCGCTCCAGAGTCAGGGTCAGATGATCGCGCAGCAGTGCATCCGCATCGTTCGCATCGACGCGTGTGCGCGTGGTGTCGCGCACCGTGGCGAGCAGATACAGCCAGTCGGCATCCGCACAAAGCAGCAATTTCAACTTTTGCGCATCGTCGGCAGGACCGAGATTCTGCGCGTAAGACGACAGATCGCTCCAGTCGTCGCCGTAACCGTCGATCTCGATCTTGCCTACGCGTGGATGCACGTAGAACGCCTGCCCGGCGGGCGGCAGCGCGGTCTTGAGCGCGGCGAGGCTGCGCGCAAGCGCCTTCGCCGACGCGATCAGCGTCTGTTCCTGTCCCTGGCGCAGCAGCACTTCCATCTGCCGTACGATCAGCCAGCCCGCCAGCGGCAACGCGAGCGTGGACAGTGCAACGAGCAGGAGTTTGAAGCGCAGGGACATGAGTTAGAGCGCGGGACTCGAGACTCGGGACTCGGGACTCCAAAAAGCATTGTCCAGCCGATCTCGCATGCTCATGGCTGGAACGATAGCAAAATCAACAGAGCGCGCCACGCTTTTCCGAGCCCCTAGTCCCGGCTTTCAGGGCTTCCACCGATACCCCGCCCCATGCACGGTCTCGATCGCGTCGAAACCCGCATCGAGCGCGATGAATTTCTTGCGGATGCGCTTAATATGCGAGGTGATCGTCGCGTCGTCGACGACGACTTGCGCCTCGCGCATCAGCTGATCGCGATTCTTCACATGACCGGGGAAGCGCACCAGCGTGTGCACCATCCAGAATTCGGTCACGGTCAGCGGCACGTCGGCGTTGTTCCAGGTGATGCGCATGCGTTCGGCTTCGAGCTTGAGCGGGCCATGTTCGACCACGGTCTCCTTGGACGCGGGTCTGTTCAAGGCATCGATGCGGCGGAACAGAGCGCTGATACGCGCAGCCAGATGATGCAGGCTGACATCCTTGGTCAGGTAATCGTCGGCGCCGAGGCGCAGGCCGGAGATGACATCGAAATCCGCATCGCGCGCGGTCAGGAAAATGATCGGCAACGCCGGCGACTTCGCACGCAGCTCGCGACACAGATCGAAACCGCCTTCCGGTTCGTCGCCCAGACCCACGTCGATGATCACCAGTTCGGGCAGACGTTGCGCGAACGCGCGGCTCGCATCCGGGCGCGAGGCGAAACCCTGCGTGCTGTAGCCGAAGCGGTTCAGTGCTTCGACATAGTTTGCGCGGATCGCGGGTTCATCTTCGACAATGGCGATATTGCGGCCCATGGTGCGCCCTGCCTGAATGCGTTGCGTCCAGCTTACGGACACGATGCGCCTGCGCGCAATGGCAGCGGGCGCTTTGCCCTGACTTCGCCACAACTCGTCGGCGCGCAGTCGCAATCGCGACCGCAGACCCGCCTGCGCCAGGGCGATAGTTTATTTCAACGATCATTCGTGATCGTGAAGATCAAGAAGCCGCCTTCCCCGGCGGCACTCCCAAGGTAGCCACCATGGACACCAACCGCCCGAAACCGAATGCCGAGCTGCAGCAAACCTTCGAACCGCTGCGTATCGGCTTTGCCATCTTTGCCCTGCTGTTGGGCGCGCTCGCCGCTTTGCAGTTCTGACCGTAACGGAACCACGACGATGGACAGCTATCTTCCCGCCGACTTCCATGCCCTGCACGACGAGGCACCGCAGGATTGGCGCGATGTTTCGAGCGCGCAGCCGCCTCGCGATGCAAGGCCGACGGAATCCACCACCCGCACGGCCGCAGACCGCTACGTCGATCCAAGCTGGCAAACGCTTTAACTGAATGCGGCCAGGGATGGCCGCTGTTTGCTCTTTGCGATCAGGGATGGTCGCGGAAACTTGCCTCCCCCGCGCCGCGAGAGTCGACTCCCACCAACTCCCCGATGACTCTCCGGCGCGGCTTTCAGCCGATCGCCCGCAGCATTGCCGCGACGACGGCGCGGTAATCCTTCTGCCCGAAAATCGCCGAGCCGGCGACGAAGGTATCCGCACCGGCCTTGGCGATCTCGCCGATATTGTCGACTTTGACGCCGCCGTCGATTTCCAGACGGATGTTGCGTCCGCTGCGATCGATCAGCTCACGCACCTGCCGAAGTTTATCCAGTGCCGACGGAATGAAACTCTGCCCGCCGAAGCCGGGATTGACGCTCATCAGCAGGATCAGATCGAGTTTGTCGAGCACGTAGTCGAGATAGCTCAACGGTGTCGCCGGATTGAACACCAGACCGGCCGTGCAGCCCGAGTCGTGGATCAGGCCGATCGTCCGATCGACATGCTCGCTGGCCTCGGGATGGAAACTGATATTGGTCGCGCCGGCCTTGGCGAAGTCGGGCACGATGCGATCCACGGGCTTGACCATCAGATGCACGTCGATCGGCGCGGTGACGCCGTGCTTGCGCAGCGCCTCGCAGATCAGCGGACCGATCGTGAGATTGGGCACGTAATGGTTGTCCATCACGTCGAAATGCACCCATTGCGCACCGGCGGCGAGCACGTTGTCGACTTCCTCGCCGAGCGTGGCAAAGTTGGCGGAAAGGATCGATGGGGCGATGACGGGGGTCTGTTTCATCTCGCGTCTCCGATGGCGGACGAAGTGTACATGCGGCCATGACGGGATGGCGCAAACGCGACAATCCGGCGCAGGCCTGTGTCAAAAACGCAGCGGCTGGCGGATGCGCAAGTGGCTACTTGAACCCGCGTTCGTCCTGGATTTTATCGTAGGCCGCATTGATCTCGCGCGCGCGTTCTTCGGCGCGACGTTTCAGTTCGTCCGGCACGTCGCCGAGCTTGTCCGGATGGTGCTGGCTGATCAGCTTGCGGTAGGCGCGCTTGATTTCGCCGGCGCCGGCAGAGCGGTCGATGCCGAGCACTGCATAGGGGTCCTTGCCCGCAGGCGCGGGCCGCGGCGCCGCGTGCGCATTTGTATACTCCTGCCAGCGTTCCGGCGCAACGTAGGCATAGCCTTTCATTGCGGCGAGCGCGGCGAGCTGGCGCTCGTCCAGGCCCAGCGATGCGCAGAGCTGGCGCACGAGCGCGAGTTTAGCTGGCGCGAGCGGTCCTTCCGCGCAAACGATATCGAGCAACAGATCGACCAGCAGGAATGCACGGTCGCGCCGGCCCGCGCACCAGATTCTCAATTGCCCGATGGCGTTCACCGTTACATAGCCCGGCTGCTTGCCCGCGTTGAATTGCGCGATCGCTGCCGCGCGCAGTTCGGACGACAGCGCCATGCGT
Organism: Pseudomonadota bacterium; assembly: GCA_043746455.1. Taxonomy (GTDB): domain Bacteria; phylum Pseudomonadota; class Gammaproteobacteria; order Xanthomonadales; family Rhodanobacteraceae; genus Rudaea. The sequence goes on along the minus strand of JAYTQX010000023.1, from coordinate 5,108 downwards.
GCCATCAATTGCTCGGTCGCGGCGATTTCCTGTTCCGACACGCGCCCGTCGGATTTGGCGATGGCGCCGGCCATGCCGAACAGCGGTTCGATAAAGGACAGCGGCGCCGTTTGCACGGGCACACGCATGCTGCCCACGCTGCGGTCCCAGATATGGCCGAGCGCGACGCAGATCGCAATCGCCAGCGGGTGATGGAAGAACGCGATGCCGACCATCAGGCCGGTCAGTTTGCCGAGAAAATTCATGCTGAAATGTTCATGCCGTAGGTCACGCGACAGTCGCCAGTGCCACAAAGAACGCGGATTCTAGCCCGTTCGCCATAACCGAAGCAGAACGGACGGCGGCGCGGATACAATGCACGCCTTGCGCGGAGAGCATTTGTGCCCACGACCCTGTTGCAATCGAACCTGCCCGGCCTGGACCTGATTCATCGCGGCAAGGTGCGCGACGTGTACACGCTGCCGGCGCACGAACTGCTGATCGTCGCGACTGATCGGCTGTCCGCATTCGACGTGGTGCTGCCTGATCCGATCCCGGGCAAGGGCGAGATGCTGTGCCAGATGTCGAACTTCTGGTTCGCGCAGACCGCGCATCTGCTGGCCAATCATCTGACCAGCAAATCCGTCGCCGCCGTGCTGCCCGCCGGCGTCGATGCGAATTTGTATACCAGGCGCAGCGTGGTGGCCAAACGCCTCAAACCGGTGCCGGTCGAGGCGATTGCGCGCGGCTATCTGATCGGCTCGGGCTGGAAGGATTACCAGGCCAGCGGCTCGCTGTGCGGCATCCGCCTGCCCGCGGGTTTGCGCCAGGCCGAACGACTGCCGCAGCAGATCTTCACGCCATCGACTAAGGCCGCCGCGGGCGCGCACGACGAGAACATCAGCTTCGATCGGATCGTTGCCACGGTCGGCGGCGATCTTGCCGAGCAGGTGCGCGATGCGACCCTGAAAATTTATGCTTTTGCGGCGGAGTATGCGCGTGCACGCGGGATCATCATCGCCGACACCAAGTTCGAATTCGGCACGGACGAATCCGGCAAACTGCATGTGATGGATGAGATGCTCACGCCGGACTCATCGCGCTTCTGGCCGGTCGACGACTATCGCGTCGGCATCAGCCCGCCGAGCTACGACAAGCAATTCGTGCGCGATTATCTGGAAACGCTGGACTGGAACAAGACCGCGCCGGGTCCGGCGCTGCCGCGCAGCGTGATCGACGGCACCGCGGCGAAATATGCCGAAGCTTTGAAGAAACTCGCCGGCATCGAACTGGCCTGATCACCGCTTGCACGAGGCGACGCCGGCGCTATGCTGTGCTCCTTTCCGCGTCACTGCGAGGCCGGTCATGAACGATGCGACGCTCAACCCTGCCACGGATACGCGGCGTGAAGTCGAGCGCTGGCTTGGCAACTACAGCGAGGATCACCGCAATCCGACGAATATCCTGATCCACTGGATCTGCGTGCCGGCGATCCTGTGGAGCGTTATCGCCCTGCTCTGGGTAGTGCCGGTGCCGCCGCTGCTCGGCCGCGCCGGGTTGTGGGCCGGCGTGGCGATGTTCGCCGCCTTCGTGTTCTATCTGCGCCTGTCGCGAGCGCTCGCGTTCGGCATGCTCGCCGTGTTCGTCGTGTTCGGTTTGATCAGCGAAGCGCTGTATCGCGCACTCGGCCCAGCCGCGCTGATGTGGTTCGCCGTCGGCGTATTCGTGATCGCATGGATCGGCCAGTTTATCGGCCACAAGATCGAGGGCAGGAAACCTTCATTTCTGACCGACCTCGCCTATCTGCTGATCGGCCCGGTGTGGATCGTGGCGAAGATCATGCGTCGTCTGGGCCTGGCGTACTGAATCGCGTCGATCAATCCCGCAAATGCAAAGGCCCGGGCGAGCCCGGGCCAGCATATCCGCGCTGCGCTGGAACTATGGTCAGAACGTATAGCGGGCCGACACGGTAAGCACATTGCCGTACAGCTTGAAGGTGCCATTGAGCGTGTCGAAGGTCGGCGACAGGTCGTTGACCGTGCTGTCGTTAACGAACAAATGCACAAAGCCCGCGTCGAACTGCAGGTTTTCGTTGTATTTATAGCCGGCGCCGAAGGCCAGCCATTTGCGCGAGCCGTCCGGCACTTTCGGATCGCGCGTCGCATTCGTGGTCGGCGTCTGGTCGTAGGCAACACCGGCGCGCAGCGTCCACTGGTCGTCCATGCGGTATTCACCGCCGATCGAGCCGAACCAGCTGTTCTTGTAGTTGAAAATGCTTGGCGCGTTGTAAGCCGCTTGCAGAGGATTGGCATAGTTGATTTGCAGTATCTTGAAGCTCGACCAATCCGTGTAGCTGGCATTGACGCCGAAGCTGAAGCGGTCGTCGAGCTTGTGCCACCAGCCCAGGTTCACGAACGCGGGCGTGGTGAAATCGGCGCTGCCCTTGGTATTGGTGAAGGCGCCGCCGAACAATGGCAGCACGTTGGAGGGAATCAGGAAGGTCGCCTGTCCCTTGATCGTCTGATCGATCTGCGAGTGAAAATTGATGCCGATGCGATCCGTCGGGGTTGGCGTCCACAACAAGCCCGCGCCGAATCCGTAACCCCACGAACTGCCTTTCAGAGTGCCTTGACCATCCGCCTCCTGCGGCAGCAAGGCGCCATTGGTCGGCACGGCGAGAATCGTGCCGAGATTGATGTCCTGACTCAGAACCGCCGTTTCACGCTGCGCGATAAAGCTCAGACCCAAAGCCAGTTCATCGGAGAACTTCCAGGAACCGGCAAATGTAAGAGTGGGCGACGACGGCGATCCCAATTTGGTCTCCACCGCTTGATAACGGCCCACCCAGCGATCGTCGTACTGGGTCTTCAGACCGAACGGCACGGAAGTCGCGAAGCCCAGTGTGAGTTGGTCGTTGATCGGCCGGATAATGAAGGTGGCGGGCAAGGGTTGCGTCGAGCCTCCATTGCCGCCGTTGCCGCCGGTGAGTGGACCGCCGAACGCGTCGGTGCCGCTGCCCGTGAACTTGACGCTGGCATTGATCACCGATCCGGTAGCAGCCAGGCACGTGACCTTGAAATCGCTCATCGCCGCCGGGTTGTTGACGATCGACGCGCAATCATCCGGTGCGGCAGGGCCGCCGGCCTCGGCGCGGCCGATCGCCTGTGCGCTGTTTTCGGTCAGCTGAAAAGCGCTGGCGTACGCGCCGCAGCTTGCAAGCGCGGCGGTGAGCGCGAGGCTCAACGCAGTCAACGCCGGCACAAAACGGTTGGAGCGGATTGTCTGGGTCATGGCAAATCGTCCTTATGGTCCGCTGGCGGGTTGTTTGACGACCGCGGGGTTTGTTATCGGCACATACGTGCCGCCGCTGGCGAGGAAGTTCACGGCTTCAGTCTGCATTTCGACGGTGGTCTGCGGCGAATGAGTCGGATCGAGCAGCGAACCATGTTCACCGGTAACGAAACGCACTACGCCACGAATGCCCGTGGGCGTCAACGTCGTCGAGGTGATTGTTGTCGCGCCCAGAACAGCGACCAACGGGTTGGTACCGGATAGCGGCGCGTTGGGAACGAAATTCGGCACTACCTGATCCGGCCGCCAGTTGCCGCTCGCGTCGTAGCAAGTCGCGCAGGCGGAAGCTGCGGCATCGCCGGCCAACGGCGCGCTGCCGCCAACTACTTCCTGCACCAAGATATTCTTGTTCGCGGTCAGCGCGGCGTAGTTGATCGGATCACCCGAATCAACCACGGTTTGCGTAGCGACGACAAACGTATTGAAATCCGCAGTGCCCGGGTGCAATCCCGCGGCAGCCAGACCCGCCAATATCTGCGGGCCGATCTCAGCCGAACCCAACGCGAGATTGGCCAGACCGCCGCCCGGTACGTTGAGCACGCCGTTCTGCACCGCCGTATTTGGCGTCTGCGCCAGTGCCATGAACGTGGTCCCCTCAATGCCACCCAGCGACTGGCCAATATAGGCTACACGCGTGCTGTCGAACGCCGGCGTCGCGCCATCAAGACTGACCGACCCCAGCGCACTGCGCAGTTCGAGCAGATCGGCCACGCCTTCGCGCAAGTTGTCTCGGGTGGTAAGCAGACTCGTCAGATTGAGGAAATAGGCGCCGGAGGAATCGATCTTGCCGTCGGGACCCGATGCGCCGGTCGTGTTGTTTGCAAAATCCACATCGAAGGTGCGTTCGCCGGTGATCAGCCCGGCCGCCGGGGTACCGGTCAGCAATTGGTTGTGGAAGAACGGATTGGTCGGATCGGTGAGGCCGTGCAGTGGCAGATCGATTGCGATGACCGCAAAACCTGCTGCGGCCATGGCTCCGGCGATCGCAAACGCATTGGTGCGATTGCCCGTGAAACCATGCTGAAAAATCGCCACCGGCCAGCCGGACGCTGGCTTGCTCTTGCCCGAATGCGCGTTCGGCACAGTCAGCAGCACCGGAATGGTTTGGTTCGAGTTCGCCACCGGGAACGGGTTGGCGAAGGTGAGGTTGGTCGAGGTCGGATCCAGTCCCGCCTGGTTGAATGGCGGGACATAAGCGCCTGCCGCGGCGTTCCAGTGCCCGGTCAGCGGCGCGGTCGGATTGGCGGCAGTCGGTGCCGACAGGTAATAGGGGATAGTCAGCGTACCGACATAGACGTCCGCTACCGGGGGCAGCGCCGCGCTGATCTTCGACAGATCCAAGCCGGTCGGCACGACCACGGCGCCGGCGTTCGGCACCGCGTCGATCAGGCCGGTAACCGCCTGCATCGTGACGATGGTCGACTGCGTCGTGGCGACCCAGGACAAAACGATGTTGTGCGCGTTCACTCCGGCCGCGCTCGCCGCAGCTTCCTGTGAATTGACCAACCGGCGCAACGGTTCCAACGCGCAGGCTTCACTTGCGGGCAACGCGCGCAAGGTGGAAACCCCGCCTACGCACAGCGCGCCGGGGCGCTTGGCGAACGAGTAAATCAAGGAGGCACGCACCGGCAACCCGGTGCTGTCGGTGATGCCATTGGTCACCACCGCCATGTAGGAGGTGAGCTGCTTGAGCGGCGCGGTCGGCACGATCGCAAGCGTTGCGCCGGCGGCCGAGTTCGCGGCCACCACGGCAACATATTCCTGTGGGGATGCGAGCT
>JAYTQX010000022.1:0-3111 GCA_043746455.1 Pseudomonadota bacterium | reverse complement strand
ATCAAGCCGCTGGTTGCGCGCACGTTCCGCAAGGAAGTGATGGCCGGACTGGGCGGATTCAGCGCGCTGTTCGAACTCGGCGGGCGTTACCGGGATCCGGTACTCGTCTCCGGTACCGATGGCGTCGGCACCAAGCTGAAACTTGCGCAGCAACTCGCCCGCCACGACACGATCGGCATCGACCTGGTCGGCATGTGCGTCAACGATGTCCTCGTGCAGGGCGCCGAGCCACTGTTTTTCCTCGACTACTTCGCCACCGGCAAGCTCGATGTCGACACCGCGGTGTCTGTCGTCGGCGGCATCGCGAAGGGATGCGAGCTTGCCGGCTGCGCGCTGATCGGCGGCGAGACCGCCGAGATGCCTGACATGTATCCAGCCGGCGAGTACGACCTTGCCGGCTTCTGCGTCGGCGCGGTGGAGAAATCGGCGTTGATCGACGGTTCGAACGTCCGGGCCGGCGACGCGATCATCGGCATTGCATCGAGCGGCCCACATTCGAACGGCTACTCGCTGATCCGCAAGATTCTCGCGCGTGCGGGCAATCCATACGATCTCGACATCGGCAGCGTGAAAGTGGCCGATGCGCTGATGGCGCCGACTACGATCTACGTCAAACCCATCCTGGAGTTACTTCAATCCGCACTGAACCCGGCAATCCACGGCATGGCGCATATCACCGGCGGCGGACTGACCGAAAACATCATTCGCGTCGTGCCCGATGGCCTTGGCATCGCGCTCGACAGCAGCAGCTGGAAACTGCCTCCGGTGTTCGACTGGCTGCAGCGCGAGGGCAAGGTTCCACAGGCCGAGATGTGGCGTACATTCAATTGCGGAGTCGGCTACACCCTGATTGCGGCAAGGGATCAGGTCTCACAATTGATCACAAAACTTGACTCGATGCGTCTTGCGGCTTGGCAAATCGGAGAAGTAGTATCAGCCAGCGACAAGGAACGTGTAAGGATTGCCTGATCCTGTTTGTTCATGACAAGGAGACTCTGATGAGAACCCATCGCGTTATAGCCTGTCTGTTCGCGCTCCTCGCATCGGGCCTATGCGCAGCTGCACAGGGACCATCGGTTGATTTCGCCGTGGCCAAGGGCGATTCGACGATCTTCTATCCGACCCGCGTACTGCGCAAGGGCGATCGCTTCGAGGTCAACGCCCACCACTTGCAGGACTACAGCCGATTGATGGTCGTGCCCTGCCATCCCGACTGCGCGAATCCGAATTTCGTGCTCTCGTATCCCCTGCGCACGGGTATCCAGCACCTGCGGATTCCGAGCACCGGGAACTATTATTTCTGGCTCGAGCGCGACCAGCTGGGAGGCAATGGGATTCCGTACCGCAATGGCATTACGCGCCTGCCCTTGCCGGTACTCGAACAGCAGGCGGGCGAAAATCACTTCGTCGCGAAATTCGACAACGGCACCGAGCTGTCCTTGCGCACGTTGTATACGCACCCGCTTGCCGAGATTGCCGATCCGGCCAGCTGACATCAGCGCTAGCGTTTTGTTTTGACCACCTATCGGATCGTCGCGCTGGCCTCGGGCCGCGGCTCGAATGTGCAGGCGCTGATCGATGCGCAAGCGGCCGGCGCGTTGCCGATCCGTCTGCTTGCGGCATTGTCGGACAAGCCTGACAGCCTAGCGCTCGCGAGCGCGCGCGCTGCGGACATCGACGCGATCGCGCTGCGGCCACGCGATCATGCCGACCGCACCACTTTCGATCGGGCGCTGTTTGCGCGCGTGGCCGATTTCCATCCGGATCTGGTCGTCCTCGCCGGCTATATGCGCCTGATCGACGCTGCCGTCGTCGATGCCTGGCGCGGCCGCATGATCAATATCCATCCCTCGCTGCTGCCGCAATATCCGGGCCTGCACACACATCAACGCGCACTCGATGCGGGAGACGTCATGCATGGAGCGAGCGTGCACTTCGTCACCGCCGAACTCGACGGCGGACCGGTGATCGCGCAGGCGCAGTTGCCGATTCTTGCCGTCGACAACGCCGACTCGCTGGCCGCGCGGCTGCTGCCGCTGGAGCATCGATTGCTGATTGCCACGGTCAAGCTTCTCGCGCAGGGAAAGATCGCGCTGCAAGGCAACCGCGTCGCCTGCGAGGGCCAAGCGCTTGCCGCACCCCTGCTGCTCGACGAAAGCGGCAGCCTCAACCAGCGCTGAGGCCACCGCACGGTTCGGATCGGTTCAGGCGTGCATGCGCAGACTTCGCGCAGTCAACCCGGTCCCCTGCAAACCCATGCGCAAATTTGCTTTCGTCATCACCACCATCGCCGCCGTATTCTCGGCGTCCCAAGCGGCGCACGCCATCGAGCTGAAACCGATGACTGCCGTCTACAGCGTTACCCGCGACGGCAAGGCCGTCGGCGATGCGACCTACACGCTCAAGTCCAACGGCGACGGCACCTGGACCCTGACCAGCGTCACCCACGGTACCTCGGGCATGGCGCGCATGCTCGGCCTGGATGTGCGCGAGGAGTCGACGTTCCGCTGGCGAGATGGCAAGGCCGAGGGTGTCCGCTACGACTACCGGCAGGATGCCATGATCAAGCACAAGCAGCGCCAGATCGAGTTCGACTGGAGCGCGAAGCAGGCGCGCGTGCGCGATGGCAAGGACTCATTCACCTACCCCATCCCGGCCGGCGCGATGGATCGCTCCAGCGTCGCCCTCGTACTCGGCGAAACGCTCGCCAGCGGCACGCGCGATGTGACGTTGCCGGTCGCGGTCAAGGATCACGTCGAGCAGCAGCATTTCGTCGCCCAAGGCGAGGAACCGGTCCAGGTTCCGGCCGGCAGTTTCAAGGCGGTCAAGTTCGAACGTGTCGACACCGCAGGCAAGGCGCGCTCGTGGTACGCAACCAGCGTGACCACGCTACCGTTGCGCGTGGAACAGCAGCAGGGCGACGGCGCGACGATCGTGCTGGAGCTGACGCAGCGCTGATTTGCGCGACAAACGCGCGCGTCAGGACGGCAGGCGCCGTATCTTCGCTCCCAGCGTGCTGAGTTTTTCCTCGATGTTTTCGTAGCCACGGTCAATGTGATAGACGCGGTCGACCGTGGTATCGCCTTTCGCTGCAAGGCCCGCGAGCACCAG
>JAYTQX010000021.1:0-14336 GCA_043746455.1 Pseudomonadota bacterium | reverse complement strand
TATGATGAGGGCCTGCTGTTGTATGTATTGGCGCTCGGCTCACCCACTCATGCGCTGCCGCCTGCGGCATTTGCGGCCTGGGCATCGACTTACGAGTGGAAGCGCTGCTACGACATCGACTATCTGTACTCCGCGCCGCTGTTCACCCATCAGCTCTCGCACGTATGGATCGATTTCCGTGGCATCCAGGACACGTTCATGCGTGGCAAGGGCATTGACTATTTCGAGAACAGCCGGCGCGCCACCCAGATCCAGCAGCGCTATGCGATCGACAACCCGCTCGGTTTCACAGGCTATGCCGCCGAGTGCTGGGGCATCTCGGCCAGCGACGGCCCCGGCCCCGCGACGCTGAAGGTCGACGGCATCTCGCGCAAGTTCTTCGACTACGAAGGACGCGGCGCCCCGTACGGCATCGACGACGGCACGCTGGCGCCGTGGGCGGTGATCGCGTCGCTGCCATTTGCGCCAGAGATTGTATTGCCGACCATGCAGCATTTCAACCAGAAGCTGCATCCGCGCGATCAGCATCCCTACGGGTTCAAGGCAAGCTTCAATCAGACTTTTGTCGATCCATCCGGGAACGCTACTTCCGCTGGATGGGTGTCGCCGTACTTTTTCGGTTTGAATCTGGGTCCGGTGCTGCTGATGATCGAAAACTATCGCAGCGGCATGCTCTGGCAACTGATGCGTGATTGTCGCTGTGTCGTCGATGGCCTTCAGCGCGCCGGTTTCGAGGGCGGCTGGTTGAATGCCCACGAAAAGTAGTTCTCACCCGTCGTGGCGCGACCCGTGCAGGCTCTGGCCGAGATCATGCAATTGCCGGGTCGCTTTCGTGCTTGCTCCACAACTCGATTCAATTCGTCGAAAAGCCGTTGACGTTCGCGACCGGCAGGAAATCGCCAAGCTCGCGTGCGCGCAGATCGCCGATGCAGGCGGTGCTGATGTCAGGCTCCGGCTTGAGATCGGTGGACGCGGCGGCGTAATGACCCTGGCGCACGAACACCGTGGTCAGCCGGTCGCCGAGGCTTTGCTTCATCTCGGCGAGGACCTGCGGTTTGTCGTCGACCATCACGTAGTGCGTCGCCGGATAGCGCTGCTGCATCGCCGCCAGCATGCGTTGCTTGTGCACGTAGATCAGCACCTCGCCACGCAGCGCGTTCCACAGGCCGGCACGCTCGATCTTGCGCGGTTGGAACACCACGTCGCCGTCGGACAGGATCGCCGTTGGCCCCAGGGTCTGCAGGTGCGCGATGGTTTCCAGGGTGTGCGGATAAAGCCGATCGGCAAATGGATACTCCAGCAGGTACGCCGACATCTGCAGCAGCGCCGGCACATTGTCCAGGCCGGCGCGGAAGCGTTGCAGCGTGCCCAGATAATCGGCGTAGCCCAGGCTGTCGCGCAGCTCGGCATAGATGGCCCAATAGCGGTCGCGCGCGTCGGCGCCGAACCACTGCTCCAGCCTGGCACCGAGATCGGCGGCGAAGCGGTCGTTGTCGATTAGCGTGTTGTCTACATCGAGCAGGAAGACAATGTCGCGTGCTGCCGTCATGTTTTCTCCGGCTCCGGCTTGGGGTTGTGCCAAGGGCCGTCGGTTGCGATGAGTGCATCGGCTTGTTGCGGCCCCCAGCTGTCGCGCGTGTAGGAGTGGGCCACGTGATGGGATTCAAGCACCGGATCGACCGCCGCCCACGCGGCCTCAACCGCATCTTCACGGGTGAACAGTGCTCCGTCGCCAGCCATGGCGTCGCTCAAAAGGCGCGCATAGGGCGCCTGCTCTCCGGGCTGTTCTTCAAGCAGGTAGAGTTCGCGCTGGTCGCCGACGAATTCTTTGCCCGCCAACTTGACGCGCGCGGCGAGCGCGACTGCGGAACTCGGAGAAATCCGGAAGCGCAAATAGTTGGCCGGTCCGACCGCTGAATCGTCGAACAGCATTTGCGGCGGTGGCTTCAATTCGACCAGAACCTCGGTCGCCGTTTCCGCCAGACACTTGCCGGAGCGCAGATACCACGGCACTCCCTGCCAGCGCCACGAGTCGATGAAAAGTTTGAGTGCACAGAATGTTTCGACGTCGGAGTCCTGCGCCACGCCCGATTCCTCGCGGTAGCCGGCGTACTGACCACGCACGAGATCGTCCGGCTGCAGAGGACGCATGGCCTGGAACACTTTGCTTTTCTCGCCGTGCACGGCGCCATAGCCTTGATAGGCGGGCGGCTCCATCGCCAGCAGCGCGACGATCTGGAACAGGTGGTTCTGAATCACGTCGCGCAGACAGCCGGCGGTTTCGTAAAACGAGCCGCGCCCCTCAACACCGAAATTCTCGGCCAGCGTTATCTGCACGCTGGCCACGCAGTTTCGATTCCAGATCGGTTCCAGAAACGAATTGGCGAAGCGGAAATAGAGGATGTTCATGATCGCTTCCTTCGCCAGGAAGTGATCGATGCGGAAAATGGAATCCTCCCGGAACACCGACGTCAGCAGACTGTTGAGCTGTCGCGCTGAAGCCAGATCGCGGCCGAACGGTTTTTCCACCACCACGCGCGCGTCGTCGACGCAGCCGGCCTGCTGCAATCCTCTGGCAACGGCGCCGAACAGACTCGGCGGAATCGCCAGGTAGTGCAAAGGCGCTTTCGCGTTGGCCAACGCCTGCTTCAACTGCGAGAAAGTGGCCGCATCGTTGTAGTCGCCGTCGATATACTGCAGCCGCGCCGAGAGCTTCGCGAACGCCGCTTCGTCGACGTTGCCACCCTGATCCTTCGCCGTCTGCGCCACGCTGTCGTGGGCGCGCTGTCGAAGCTTTTGCGTATCCCAACCGGAGTGCGCCACACCGATGATCGGCAGATCCAGCCCGTTGCGCAGAACCAGCGCCTGCAGGGCAGGGAAGATCTGCTTGTAGGCCAGGTCGCCCGTTGCGCCAAAAAAAACCAAGGCATCCGAAGAAGGTGTCGCCATATGCTGCATGCCGTCGTTTAGAGTGCTTCCCGGGGCTATGCTCGCGAGCATCGGGCATGTCCCGGTTGCTCGTTGCGCCCGTCTATCCGCATATGCTGTGCGCCCGCCAGCGCATCGTCTGTTCGTTGGCGTACATGCTTGTCGGCCGTCTTTGGACATCGAAATTTTGCGCGCACGGTTATGTACGGGACCGCACAGAACGTGATTCCGTTATTGCCCATCATCGTAATCGATGGATCGCACCCCATGCCGCACGGACGCGGCTCTTGTGGCGCAGCGGTAACTTGAGGCCAACCGCGCACGTTCGTGCGACCTCTGACCGAAGGAGTGAGGCTGATGAAACTCAATGCCGCAGCCACCGATACCGGTCATTTCGTCGCACGGATCAATCTTCGTGAAACCGATCGCCTGGATCATTGGTGCTGTACGTTTGGCGTCACGCGGGAGCAGTTGAGCGACGCTGTTTCGACTGTCGGAAGCAATCCCGATTTGGTCAGACGGCACTTGCGCGTCCGCAATCAGATTTTGTACTGACATGGCGGGGGCTCCCCACTTGCCGTGCGGCGCTGTGCGTAAGCACCGCACGCCGGGATATGAGCTGGCCAGAAGGATGGCCAGATTGTTACTTCGACCGCGGCGTTGAAGTGGCGAGCGTCGGGTTGGACCCGCGGTCTGGCCCGGCCTTGCGTCTGCGGAGCACGCATCATGATCGAAGGTCTATAGTGTGGCGTTGGCAAGCTGGGCACGAGCAGAACGGCAGTTCATCCGTGACGCTTCCGTATTGAGAAAGGAAGGCGATGAATACGCTCGCGTCATATCTGTCGGTGCTGCGGAGATTTAATGCCCGCGGCCGCACGCCGGTACAGCCCGATGACGAAGAACCGCTGCGCTCGGAGCTTTTCAGTGCCGGCCAGATGGATCAGCACGGCCAGATGCTCGCCCGATCGCATACGATCGCGCGCACGCGCGGCCGCGATCTGCTGTTGCCGCGCCTTGCGCTCAACGAGCGCGTACTCGTCCACGCGGGAAAATTGCTGGCCGACGCGCTCAAGGCGGATCGCCGCATCACGCCGGCCGGGGAGTGGTTGCTCGACAATTTCTATTTGATCGACGAGCAAATCCGCACCTCCAGGCGGCACCTGCCCAAGCGCTACAGCTGGGAATTGCCGCGCCTGCAGGGAGGTGGATCGTCCGGCTTGCCGCGTGTCTACGATATTGCCCTGGAAGCGATATCGCACGGAGACGGACGCGTCGACGAGGCCAGTCTGAGCCTGTTCATCGCGGCCTATCAAAAAGTCACCGCGCTCAAACTCGGCGAGCTGTGGGCGGTGCCCATCATGCTGCGCCTGGCGCTGATCGAGAATCTGCGCCGCGTTGCGTCGCGCATAGCGACCAACCGCACCCATCGCAACCTGGCCGATTCCTGGGCCGATCAGATGATCGAAGCCGCAAAGAGCGATCCCAAGAGCCTGATCCTGGTGATTGCGGATATGGCGCGCTCGCAACCGCCGATCGCCAGCTCCTTCGTCGCCGAACTCACGCGCAGGTTGCAAGGGCAAAGCCACGCGCTGGCGTTGCCGCTGACCTGGATCGAGCAGCAGCTTTCCGAATATGGCCTGACCATCGAGCAGCTGGTGCAGTCGGAGAATCAGGAACAGGCCGCGGATCAGGTATCGATCAGCAACAGCATTGGCAGCCTGCGCTTTCTGGCCTCGATGGATTGGAGCGCCTTTGTCGAAAGCATGAGCGCCACGGAAAAGATGCTGCGTCAGGATCCGGGCGTAACCTATGAAAAAATGGATTTCGACACGCGCGACCGCTATCGCCATGTGATCGAAGACCTGGCCAAGCGTGGCCGCGTGGATGAGGACGAAGTCGCCCGCCGCGCAATCGAACAGGCCAAACTGGCAGCGACAACATGCGGCACCGCGGACCGAACCGCACACGTTGGCTTTTATCTCGTCGACGACGGGCTGCGGCCGTTCGAGCGGTCGGTCAATGCGCGTGCATCCGCATTCTGGCGGCATCTGGATGCGCCGTCGCGCCTGCTGATTTACCTCGGCGCGATTGCGTCGACGACACTGGCGCTGACCTGTGCCGCGTTGTTCGCGGCACAAGCCACGGCGGTTCACGGCTGGATGCTTGCGGCGGTCGGAATTTCGTCGCTGATCGGCGCCAGCCAGTTCGCGCTGATCCTGGTCAATCGGCTGGCGACGATGCTGCTGGTGCCAAGTGCGTTGCCGAGCATGGATTTTTCCAAGGGCATTCCCGCAACGTACCGAACCCTGGTCGTGGTACCGACCATGCTGCGCGACTCGGCCACGGCCGACGCCCTGGTGGAAGCGCTCGAAGTGCGTTTCCTCGCCAATCGCGATCCGGCCGTGCACTTCGGTCTGCTCACCGACTTCATCGACGCCGCGGACGAAGTCATCCCCGCCGATGCGGCGCTGCTGCAGGCTGCGGCGTCCGCCATCGGCAGCCTCAATGCGAAGTATACAAATGACAGCGGCGACATTTTTTTCCTGTTCCACCGGCCACGTCGCTGGAACGAACGTGAACGCGTTTGGATGGGTTATGAGCGCAAACGCGGCAAGCTGGGCGACCTCAATGTGCTGTTGCGCAATGGAGAACGCGGGAATTTCTCGCTGATCGTCGGCGACACCGGCATCCTTTCTGCGGTCAAGTATGTCGTTACCCTGGATGCCGACACGCAGCTGCCGCGCGATTGCGTGCGCCGCCTGGTCGCGACCATGGCGCATCCGTTGAATCATCCGGGTTACCTGCGCGGCGGGGAGCGCGTCAACGTCGGCTACGGCATCCTGCAACCGCGTATCTCCGCGACGCTGATCGGCGCCAATCGTTCGCGCTACGCGACCATGCATGCCGGCGAAGTCGGCATCGATCCGTATACCCGTACCGTGTCCGACGTATACCAGGATGCGTTTGCCGAAGGTTCGTTCATCGGCAAGGGCATCTACGACGTGGAAGCATTCGAACACGTGTTGAAAGGACGCTTCCCGGAAAATCGCATCCTCAGCCACGACCTGCTCGAAGGTTGCTACGCGCGTTCCGGATTGCTGAGCAACGTCGAGCTGTATGAAGACTACCCGGCGCGCTACGGCGCCGATGTGATGCGCCGCCACCGCTGGATTCGCGGCGACTGGCAGATTGCCGGCTGGCTGTTCCCCGCCGTCGCCAGCGCCGGCGGCCAACGCCAACTCAACCCGTTGTCCCTGCTGTCGCAATGGAAAATTCTCGACAATCTGCGTCGCAGCCTGGTGCCTGCGGCGCTCACCCTGCTGATCGTCCTGGGATGGATCGCGTTGCCGCACGCATGGGCCTGGATGCTTGCGGTCGCGTCGGTGATCCTGCTGCCGACGTGCTCCGCCGTGGTCTTCGACATTTTTCGCAAGCCGAAGGAAATCCGCATCGTCCAGCATTTGCGCATGCTGGCGAGCGCGTCCGGGCGACGCATCCTCGGCGCGCTATTTGCGTTGGCCTGCCTGCCGTACGAAGCGTATTTCAGTCTCGATGCGATCGTGCGCACGCTGGTGCGCATGTGGCTCACGCATCGGCATCCGCTGCAATGGGTGCCTTCGACCGAGGTCGAGCGCGGCGCGGCGGATTCGCTCGCTGCCTCCATTCGTGCGATGTGGTTCGCCCCGGCGCTCGCGGCCGCGATGGCGGTGTTTCTGATCGGCCTGCGCCCGCAAGCCGCTCTCGCCGCGCTGCCGCTGCTGCTGCTCTGGTTCGCATCGCCCTTGTTCGCCTGGTGGCTGGGCAGACCGTTTGCCGACAATAGCGCGCAGGAGCTGAGCGTTGCCGACGACCGGTTCTTGCGCGAGGTTGCGCGGCGCACCTGGGCGTTCTTCGAAGAACTGGTCGGTCCCGAGGACCATTGGTTACCGCCGGACAACATCCAGGAAGCGCCTGCTTCCGCGCTCGCGCATCGGACGTCCCCAACCAATATCGGCATGGCCCTTCTGGCCAACCTTTCCGCGCACGACTTCGGCTATATCAGCACCGGCAGCGTGATCGAACGCACTGGCAACACGCTCGCGAGCATGCAGTCGCTGCCGCGCGAACAAGGGCATTTCTACAACTGGTACGACACGCGCACGCTGCAACCTTTGCAGCCTGAATACGTCTCCACTGTCGACAGCGGCAATCTTGCCGCGCATTTGCTGACCCTGCAGGCAGGTTTGCTCGAGCTGGGCCGGCAGCCGGTCATCGGCATGCAGTTTTTTTCCGGATTGCGCGACACCCTTCGAATCCAGCGCTCCGCGCAAGCCTCCATTCCGCGCGAATCTGGCGACCGCATCGAGCAACGCATCGACGCATTGTTCGTGCACTCGCCGCCGACCTTGCCGGTGGTCGACGACACGCTGCAGCAGTTGCTCGCCGATGCGCAGGAAATGCGCAATCGCGTCGGCGTAAACGAAGACGCCCGGCGCTGGGCGGAGGCGCTGTTGCGCCAATGCGCCGACGCTGCGGCGGAGTTGCGCACGCTGGTGACCTGGCTGGCGCTGCCGCGACCGGGCGGATGTCTCGCCGCAGTTCTCGATGCCGTCCAAGTGCCGGCGCTGTGCGATCTTGCCGATGTCGGCGCCGCTGTGCTGACGCATCTGCAGGCGCTGGTAGCTGCGGATGGCGTGACCGCAGAGCGCGAATGGCTCGACGCGTTTCGCCACGAGGTCGACAAATCCGCCGAGATCGCGCATGCCCGCATCGTCGCGCTGGAGCGCCTGGGTACGCAGGCGAGCGACTTGGCGCAGATGGATTTCGCTTTCCTCTACGACTCCGCGCGTCATCTGTTCTCGATCGGCTACAACGTAAGCGATCGCCGGTTGGACGCGAGCTACTACGATCTGCTCGCGTCCGAGGCGCGCCTCGCCAGCTTCCTCGCGATTGCGCTCGGTCAGGCGCCGCAGGAAAACTGGTATGCGCTTGGGCGATTGTTGACGCTAACGGCATCCGGTGCGGCGCTGCTCTCGTGGAGCGGCTCGATGTTCGAATATCTGATGCCGTTGCTGGTGATGCCGACCTACCGCAACAGTCTGCTCGATCAAAGTTATGCCGCTGCGGTGAATCGGCAGATCGCGTATGCGAAGGAGTGCGGAGTGCCCTGGGGGATCTCCGAATCCGGTTATAACGCGGTCGATGCGGGCTTGAGTTATCAATATCGCGCGTTCGGCGTGCCTGGCCTCGGCCTCAAGCGCGGCCTGTCCGAGGACTTGGTGATCGCACCGTACGCGGCAGCGCTGGCCCTGATGGTTGCGCCGCAGGATGCGTGCCGCAATCTTGCGCGCCTCGCGGCCGAGGGAATGCTTGGGCGGTTTGGTTTCTTCGAAGCGGTCGACTACACACCGGCGCGTCTGCACCGGGGAGAAACCTCGGCGAAAGTACTGTCGTTCATGGCGCATCACCAGGGCATGAGCCTGTTGGCGATCAGCTACGCGTTGCTCGATCGCCCGATGCAAAAACGCTTCGAGGCGATACCGGCGTTTCAGGCCACGCTGCATCTGCTGCAGGAGCGCATCCCCAGGGCCGGCGAGTCGTTGTCCGCGCATGCCGCAATGGTCGACGTGCGCGCGATTGCGGAAACCGCGGAAATGCCGCTGCGTGTTTTCGACAGCGCCGACACAACCGCTGCCGGCGTGCAGCTGCTTTCCAACGGCCGTTACCACGTGATGTTGACCAATGCCGGCGGCGGCTACAGCCGCTGGAAGGATCTGGCGGTCACGCGCTGGCGCGAGGATTCGACGCGCGACAACTGGGGCCTGTTCTGCTTCGTCCACGATATCGGTGCGCGCAAGATATGGTCGACCGCGTTTCAGCCGACGCTGACGCGCGCCGATGCCTATGAGGCGACATTCACCGAGCCCAAGGTCGAATTCCGCCGGCGCGACGACCAGGTCGATACGCATACCGATATCGCGGTCTCGCCGGAAGACGACATCGAACTGCGCCGCATGCGTCTGACCAACCGGTCGCGTTCGCACAAGATCATCGAACTGACCAGTTATGCCGAAGTGGTGCTGGTTGCGCCGGCGGCGGATGCCATGCAGCGCGGCTTCAACAATCTTTTCGTGCAGACGGAAATCATCCAGGCGCGCGATGCGATCGTGTGCACGCGTCGTCCGCGCTCCGGCGGCGAGCAACCGCCATGGATGCTGCATCTGATGAAGGTGCGCGGCGCAGAGAGTATCCAGACATCGTACGAAACCGATCGCATGCGTTTCATCGGTCGCGGCAGGACGCTGGCCGATCCGATTGCGCTGAGCGAGCCGGCGGCGCTCTCCGGAACCCAAGGCTCGGTGCTCGACCCGATCGTTGCGATTCGCCATCGCATCGTTCTGGAGCCCGAGCAAACGCTCACCGTCGACATCGTCTGCGGCGTCGCCGAAAACCGCAACGCCTGCCTGGGCCTGATCGACAAGTATCAGGATAAAGCCCTGGCCGATCGCGTATTCGATCTCGCGTGGACGCACAGCCAGGTCGCGCTGCGCCAGATCAACGTCACCGAGGCCGACGCGCAGCTGTACGGCCGTATCGCCAGCCGCATCATCTACGCCGATAATTTCCTGCGCGCGGACGCCGCGATCATCGCCAGCAATCGCCGCAGCCAGCCGGGTCTGTGGGGCTACGCGATCTCCGGCGATCTGCCGATCCTGCTGCTGAAGATCCGCAACTCGGCCAATATTGGCCTGGCGCGCCAACTCGTGCAGGCGCACGCCTATTGGCGCATGAAGGGACTGGCGGTCGATCTGGTGATCTGGAACGACGATCGCGGTGGCTATCGGCAATTGCTGCACGATCAGATCACGGGATTGATCGCGGCCGGCATCGAAGCGAATGTCATCGACCGTCCCGGCGGCATCTTCGTGCGTCCGGTCGAGCAGATTTCGCCGGAAGACCGGGTGCTGCTGCAAACAGTCGCGCGCGTAATCATCTACGACGAACGCGGCGCGTTGCTCGAACAGGTCAAACGACGCGACAAGATTGAAGCGCCGATTCCACGCCTGACCGCCACGCGCACAGAGCGGGCGAACACGGAAAAGGCCGCTGAGTTCCCCTCGCCACCGACTCTGCTGTTCAACGGCTTTGGCGGCTTCTCGGCGGACGGCACCGAGTACGTCGTTACCACGTCCGCCGCACATCCGACGCCGTTGCCATGGGTAAATGTCCTGGCAAACCCCGAGTTCGGAACGCTGGTTTCCGAAAGCGGCGCCGCCTACACCTGGGCCGAAAACGCGCACGAGTACCGGCTCACTCCCTGGCACGACGATCCGGTAAGCGATCCGACCGGCGAGGCGTTCTATGTGCGCGACGAGGAAACCGGCCAGTTCTGGTCGCCATCGCCGGCGCCGGCTTGTGGAGCGACTGAGTACCGCGTGCGGCACGGATTCGGTTACAGCGTCTTCGAACATGTCGAATGCGGCATTCAAACCGAGCTTTGGGTCTACGTTGGGCTCGACATCCCGGTCAAGTTCTGCGTGCTCAGGCTGCGCAATCTGTCCTCCGCACCGCGGCGCTTGTCCGTCACCGGCTACATCGAGTGGGTGCTGGGCGATGTACGCGAGAAGTCGGCGATGCACGTGGTCAGCGAGATCGATCAGAACAGCGGCGCGCTCTTGGCACGCAACGCGTTCAATACCGAATTTACCGACCGCGTGGCGTGGTTCGATGTCGACGATTCGACGCGCACCATCACCGGCGACCGCAACGAATTCATCGGCCGCAACGGCAATCTGAAAGCGCCCGCGGCGATGCGGCGCACGCGACTGTCGGGAAAGCTCGGCGCCGGCATGGATCCCTGCGCGGCGATCCAGGTGCCCTTCGAGCTTGGCGAGGGCAAGACGCGCGAATTGATTTTTCGCCTGGGTGGCGGACGCGATTTGGAACACGCGAGCGAGCTTGCCCTGCGTTGCCGCAAGGCCGGTACGGCGCGCGATGCGCTGGACGAGATTCGCCGCTACTGGAAACGCACGCTCGGCGCAGTTCAGGTGCGCACGCCGGATGAGTCGCTGAATATGCTCGCCAACGGCTGGCTGGTATATCAGGCGATCGCGTCGCGCATCTGGGGTCGCAGCGGCTACTACCAGTCGGGCGGCGCCTGGGGTTTTCGCGATCAACTGCAGGACGCAATGGCGCTGGTGCATTGCGCGCCGAAAATGTTGCGCGCACAACTGCTGCTGTGCGCTACGCGTCAGTTCAAGCAGGGCGACGTGCAGCATTGGTGGCATCCGCCTTCGGGCCGCGGCGTGCGCACGCGCTGCTCCGACGATTATCTATGGCTGCCGTTTGCCGCGATCCGCTACGTCGCCGCCACTGGCGACATGGGCGTGATGCAGGAACCCGCCACTTTTCTGGACGGCCGCGCGCTCGGCGACGGTGAAGAGTCTTATTACGACCTGCCGCGGCAGTCCGCCGAGACGGCGACGCTCTACGAACATTGCCAGCGCGCGATCGCGCACGGCCTGCGCCTCGGTGCGCGTGGCTTGCCGTTGATGGGAGCGGGCGACTGGAACGACGGCATGAACAATGTCGGCATCCAGGGCAAGGGCGAGAGCGTGTGGCTGGCTTTTTTCCTGTTCGACGTGCTCATGCAGTTCGGCGAAATCGCAACCGGCTGCCGCGACCCCGCATTCGCCGAGCGTTGTCGCAATGAGGCAACGCGGCTGCGCGCGAATATCGAACAGAATGCCTGGGATGGCGCCTGGTATCGGCGCGCCTACTTCGACGACGGCACCCCGCTGGGTGCCGCGTCCAACGACGAATGCCAGATCGATTCCATCGCGCAAAGCTGGGCCGTATTGTCCGGCGCGGGCAGCGCCGAACGCAGCGTTGCCGCGATGCAGGCCGTCGACCGGCGCCTGGTGCGCCGCGAACATGCGCTGATCCAGTTGCTCGATCCGCCGTTCGACAAGTCGCAGATGGAACCGGGCTATATCAAGGGTTACGTTCCCGGTATTCGCGAAAACGGCGGCCAATACACGCATGCCGCTGTGTGGGCGGCGATGGCCTTCGCCGCGCTCGGCGATGCGCCGCGCGCGTATGAACTGTTTGCCATGATCAATCCATTGAATCACGCCGATTCGCCGGAAAAGATAAAAGTATACAAAACCGAGCCTTATGTCCTCGCTGCCGATATCTATGCCGTCGCGCCGCACATCGGCCGCGGCGGCTGGACCTGGTACACCGGCTCGGCCGGCTGGCTATACCGGCTGATTGTGGAGTCGATGCTCGGGTTGCGCCTGGATTCGGGCAAGCTGCGTTTCGTTCCGTGCGTGCCGGTCGGATGGGAATCGTTCGAGGTGGTTTATCGCTTTGGCGAAACCGTTTACGACATTGCGTTTCGCCAGGTATCTCAGGACAGCGGCGCCATGCAAGTGACCCTCGACGGCCAGGTACAACCCGAGCGCTGCATAGTCCTGCACGGCGCCGGCACACATCATCAGGTCGTCGTGGAATTCCCGGCCGGCACTAACCGGCGTCCGCCATGGAGTTGAGGAGACCGCGTCTGCAGTGCTGCCCGCGGTAACCGGCTTGCCGGTCAGCGCATCAGTTCGGAGTACATGTTCTGCTCGTCCGCATAGCAACTGCATGCCTCGGCTTCGAGGCCGCGGCGGTCGAGCACGGTCAGCTCGCCGCGGTGGTATTCGACCAGCCCCTTGCGCTGCAGGGAAACGGCGGCCATGGTGATGCCGACGCGGCGCACACCGAGCATGTAGGCGAGGAATTCGTGGGTCACGCGGAAGTGGTCCGAGTGTGCACGGTCCTGGCTCATGAGCAACCAGCGCGCGAGGCGCGGACCGATCAGATGAAAACGTATGCAAGCGGATGCTGCGGTCATCTGCACCGTCAGCATGTAGCAATAGCGATTCAGGCTGCGTTGCAGGGCGGCGCTGCTTGCCAGTTCGCGCCGGAACGCAGCGGCTCCAATCCGCCATGTCGCACCCGGGCCTTGCACCAGCGCGCGCACCGGCGCGATCGTCATGCCCAGCGCCAACTGGCTGCCGAGCATGCCTTCGCGGCCGATCATGCCAATCTCGAGCCCGGGGTGGTTGTCGACTTGCGTCACCAGCGAGATGAAGCCATCGACGGGGAAGTAGACGTGGCGCATCGTGTCGCCGCGCTTGCACAGCACTTCGGCCAAGACCAGATCGACCGGTTCGCATAGCGCGAGCAGCCGCAGACGGTCCTTGCGCGGGAGCCGGGCGATCAGTTGGTTCTCGGTACGGGCCACGCTGACTCTCCGGTGCGCTGTTGACCGCTGCAGGTGAGGCAAGGAAGGCTGAAAACCGCACCAGTGGCGAATGCCGTGGCGCTCAACCGGGAGTCTGCAGGAGCTGTGGCCAGACGACCGTCTGCCAGCGCACATAGGGTCAGCGATTGCGCGCCTAGATGGCTACCAGTGCGGGCAGCAGGCGATCGTATTCTTTCTTGACGACGGCATAGCACTCGCAGGTGCGCTGTTCGAGTGCGTCGCGGTCGAGCACCGTGATGCGCCCGCGTTGGTAGCGGATCAGGCCGGCCTTGTGCAACTGGCCGGCAGCCTCGGTGACGCCTTCGCGGCGCACACCGAGCATGTTGGCGATGAGTTCCTGGGTCATCACCAGTTCGCTGGAATGCAGACGGTCCAGGCTCAACAGCAGCCAGCGGCAGAGCTGCTGATCCAGGGTATGGTGGCGGTTGCACACCGCGGTCTGCGCCATCTGGGTAATCAGGGCTTGCGTATAGCGCAGCAGCAGATGCAACACCGGGCCGGCGCGATTGAACTCTTCCATCAGCAAGCTAGCCTTCAGGCGAAAGCCATTGCCGGCGCTTTGCACGATCGCACGGCTCGGCGTCGAACCGCCGCCCATGAACAGCGAAATGCCGACGATGCCTTCGTTGCCGACCACGGCGATCTCGGCCGAGGCGCCGTTCTCCATCACGTAGAGCAGCGAAACGATCGCAGTCGTCGAAAAGTATACATGGGTCAATTTGCCGCCAGACTCGTACAGCACCTTGCCCAGCGGCAGGGCCACCGGCTCCAGGGACGGCAGCCAGCGCTGCCACTCGGCGTCCGGCAAAGCGGCGAGCAGATGGTTCGATTTCGGGTCGGAGAGAACGGCCATCAGGAAAGTCCGTGGCGGAGTCGGCGTGCGAGCACTCGCGCAGTGAAGTGGACGCATCCGACTAGCTCACTGTAGTCCATGTGTTCGCTAGCGTACAGCCCCCCCCATGCAACGAAACCGATCTGTAGGTTTGTTCGAACCGGGTTTTTCATCTGGACCGACCTGTCAACTCGTTGAACCACCGCTGTGCAGACCTGAACCGCCTTGTCGCGGCGGCCTTTAGAGCAAATGAAAGAACAGGTAAACGAGAATGAGAAGGCCGAC
>JAYTQX010000020.1:0-7915 GCA_043746455.1 Pseudomonadota bacterium | reverse complement strand
ATGCCGGCGCGACAATCGGCGCCGACGTCAGCATCGGCGCCTACAGCGTGATCGGCGCCGACGTGCAGATCGGCGACGGCACCCGGATCGGCACGCATGTCGTGATCGAGGGTGCGACGCGCATCGGCCGCAACAATCGCATCTGGCAATTCGCCTCGATCGGCGGCGATCCGCAGGACAAGAAATTCCACGGCGAACGCAGCGAGCTCGTGATCGGCGACGACAACATGATCCGCGAGTTCACCACGATCAATCGCGGTACCGTCGACGGCGGCGGTGCGACGCGCATCGGCAACGGAAACTGGATCATGGCCTATGTGCATATCGCACACGATTGCCAGATCGGCAGCCATACCGTGTTCTCGAACAACGCCACCCTCGCCGGTCATGTCGAGATCGGCGACTACGCAATCCTGTCGGGCTTCGCCGGCGTGCATCAGTTCTGCCGCGTTGGCGCGCACGCCTTCATCGGCATGAACTGCATGGTCAATGGCGACGTGCCGCCGTTCGTGATGATGGCCGCCGACTACGGCCGCCCGCGCGGCATCAACAGTGAAGGTCTAAAGCGCCGCGGCTTCTCGTCCGAGCGGCTGGTGGCGATCAAACGCGCATACCGCACGCTGTACGGGTCGAAGCTGCCACTGGAAGAATCGCGCGCGGCGCTTGCCGCCTGGGCCAGCGAATCGGACGACGTGCGCATGCTGCTCGAATTCATCGAACGCGGGCAGCGGCCGCTGGCGCGTTGAAGGCGGGACTCGGGACTCTGGAGGAGCTTACAAATGGCAGCATTCCAGCAAAGCGGGAAGCTGTATTGATCTTCCATCCAAAGAAAAAAAATGAATTCCGGGATGCGCCAGAATGGCAAGCTGATGAGATGGCCGAATGCCTAACCCGAGTCCCGAGTCCCGAGTCCCGAGCCCCGTTTTTGTCCTGGTTGCCGGCGAAGCGTCGGGCGATTTGCTCGGCGCGGATTTGATTGCCGGGCTCAAACAGCAGTTTCCCAATGCCCGCTTCGCCGGTATCGGCGGTCCGCGCATGCTCGATGCCGGCCTGGACCTCTGGTATTCGGCGCAGCGGCTGAGCGTGATGGGCCTGGTCGAAGTGCTCAAGCATCTGCCCGGCCTGCTTGCACTGCGGAACAATGTATACAAACGCGCTTTGCAACTACGGCCCGATGTCTTTATCGGCATCGACGCGCCGGATTTCAATCTCGGCCTCGAACGCCGGCTCAAACGCGCCGGCATGCGCACGGCACACTATGTCAGCCCGTCGGTATGGGCCTGGCGCGAATCGCGCGCCGCAAAAATCGGCCGCAGCGCGGAGCGCGTGCTGTGCCTGTTCCCGATGGAACCGCCGATCTATGCGCGCCACGGCGTGGATGCACGTTTTGTCGGGCATCCGCTGGCTGCCGCCTTTGCCATAGCGCCGGACAAAGTCGCCGCGCGCCGCGCGCTGGGCTTGGCGCAAGACGTACCCGTACTTGCGCTGCTGCCCGGCAGCCGCCTCGGCGAAATCGCGCGCCTCGGCCGCGACTTCCTCGAAACCGCAATTCTGCTCAAGCAACAATTTCCACAATTGCAGATTGTCGCACCGATGGCGAATGCGGAGTGCCGTGGGGCCTTCGGGGCAATGATTCGGGACTCGGGACTCGGGGCTCGGGGCTCGCAGGCTGTCGAAACTCCGCCCGCCCTCAGCTTTCAGCCCTCAGCCCTGCATCTACTGGACGGCCAAGCCCACGCCGCGCTGATCGCCGCCGATGCGGTGCTGCTCGCTTCCGGCACCGCCGCGCTCGAAGCGATGCTGGCGAAGCGGTCGATGGTCGTCGCCTATCGCGTCGCCGCGTTGACCTATCGCCTGGTGAAAATCCTCGGCCTGTTGCGCACCGATGTCTATTCGCTGCCGAATATTCTCGCCGGCAGGAAGCTTGTGCCGGAGTTGATGCAGGATGCCTGCACGCCACTCGCGCTTGCTGCCGCGCTGGCGCCGATGCTGCGTGCGCGCGCCTTGCCGCCGGATGTGTTGCGGGAATTTGTTCGTCTGCACGAATCGCTGCACGCAGACACCGAGCACGGCGCGGCGGCCGCGGTCGCCGAATTGGTGCAAGTTGCAATATCCGGGAGTCGCACGTGACGCAGCGTATTTCCGCATCGCAGCAACGAGTCTCATTGACGCTTTCGCTCGCGCACCGTAACGTTGCGCCGTGCGTGAACCCGTCTTGACCGCGATGCTTCAACCTGCGTCGCTTCCGCGTCGAAGCAAGATTTTCGCCCTCTTCATCCTGGCCGGATTTGTCGCTCTCATCGGTTTCGGACCGATGGCCGAAGCGACCGCGATCGAACGTGCGTTTTCGGCGACCCTGCTGCTGGCGATGCTCGCGCTGATCGCGTTTCTTACCCGGCGCATCATCTTCGCGTTCGCCCTGCCGACGGTAATTTTCGGCGGCATCCTGATCTCCAGCTACATGAAGTTTCACTACCTGACGACGCCGCTGCTCGCGCCCGACCTGGTCTATTTCGTCAACCGCGATCTCATCGAAGTGGCGATGCGCTATCCGCCGATCATGATTGCAATCATCACCGCGGTGATCCTGATTCCGACCCTGCTGATCCTGGCCTGGCGCCTGGACCGGCCGAATTTTCTCGCCTGGCTTGCGCAACCCCGGCGCCGCTACGTGCGTATTGCCGGCGCTCTCGCCGCTGTCATCGCGTTGCTGCTCGCCGCCTGGCCTAGCGGACCGTTCGCCGCGGTGTTCGAGAAAGGCATGTGGCAGGCGATGAACGACAAGAGCTACATCACCGATTTTTATACCTCGTTCTATCAAACCCAACTCAGGATTCCGGCGTTCGTGCCCGATGAGGAGAGCGGCCTGTTGTGGACGCAGGGTGACGCCGACAACCCGCCGGTTTGTGTGCCTCCGGCCTGCACGCCGGCGAAGCCGCTCAAGGATGCGCAGGAGCGTCCGGATATCGTCGCCGTGCTCGAAGAAAGCACCTACGATCCGACCATGCTCAAGGTCTGCACGCGGCCCGAATGCAAGCGCCAGATCTTCGTCCCCGACGGGCGCACGCGCGCGCACGGGCTGCTCACCGTGCACGTCTGGGGCGGTGGCACCTGGACCAGCGAATTCGCCCTGATGTCGGGCCTGAATCATCTGAGCTTCGGCGACGCGGGCCTGTATGCGCCCTACAATCTTGCGCCGCGCATCAAGACCTCGATGCCGAACGTGCTGCGCGCCGCCGGCTATCGCACCATCGCCATCTATCCGATGTCGGGCAACTTCATCAATGCGCGCAACGCCTACAAGAACTACGGCTTCGATGCGTTCTACGACGGCCAGGATTACGGCCTTTCCTGGGAGTCGCCCGACAGCGACCTGATGCAGGTGTTCAATCAGATCTACGACAAGGAAAAGCAGACCAACGGCAAACAGCCCTTGTTCGTGATGATGCTGACCCTGCGCCAGCATGGCCCGCATATGACGCCGCTGAACACGCTGCCTGCGCCGTACAACAAGCCGCTGTTCACGGGAAGATTCGAGCCCAAGTCGCTGGACGAATGGCTGAACCTCGATCTGGGCAATTATCTGCACCGTCTCGCCGATTCGGATATTGCGATGGCGAGCCTGGAAAAGAAATTGCTCGACGGCGATCGGCCCGTGCTGCTGTTCCATTTCGGCGACCATCAACCCTCGTTCGACGGCGCCATGCGTGCGTTGGACAAGAACCTGCCGGCAGCTGACGGCGATCCGAACTTCATCACCTATTACATGCTGAAGACGAATTACCAGACCGCGCGCAAGGTCGGCGATGCGGAAATGGATCTGAGCTTCGCCCCGTCCCTGATTCTGGACATGGCCGGCGTGAAGAAGGATGCGCTATTCCAGGCCAACGCGCTGATGCGCGAGCGCTGCGCCGGCTTCTATCTCAATTGTGCGAAAAAGCAAATTGTGGATTCCTACCAGAATTATATTTTCTACCAACTCGGCGCACTGCACGAATGAAGCACAGCGAACTGATCGCGGGCGTGGACGAGGCGGGGCGCGGACCGCTGGCCGGGCCGGTCGTCGTCGCCGCGGTGATTCTCGATCCACTGCGCCCGATCGCCGGGCTGGCCGATTCCAAGGTACTCAGTCGAACGCAGCGCGAAGAACTGGACATCGAGATCCGCGCGCGCGCGCTCGCCTTCAGCGTGATCGAAGTGGGCGTCGACGAAATCGACGATCTGAATATTCTGCAGGCGACGCTGGTCGGCATGGTCCGGGCGATCGCTGCGCTCCGGCCGGCACCGCAACTGGCGCTGATCGACGGCAACCGGCTGCCGCGCGACCTGCCGTGCGCCGGCCGTACGATCGTCGCCGGCGATGCGCTCGAACCGGCGATCAGCGCCGCATCGATCCTGGCCAAGGTCGCGCGCGACGCGCGCATGCGCGAACTCGACGTGCTCTTCCCCGGCTACGATTTCGCCCTGCACAAGGGTTATCCCACCGCGTCGCATCGCGCCGCGCTGCAGCGCCTCGGCGCCTGTCCGCAACATCGCCGCAGCTTTGCGCCGGTCAGGCAATGCGACCTATTCGTCTGACGACCGGCGCGTGGACCGCAGTATGATGTGTGGCGAAACGCCGAAATTAAGACGAAGCCCCATGACGATCGAACTGTCCACCCTGTCCGCCACGGAACTCGATGAACTGATCGCAGCCGCAGTCAAGCGGCGCGCCGAAATGAAACCCGAACCCGCCACACAGCCTCCGGAGCAGTGCGAAGCCATCGTCAATCCGGCCTGGCACACCTCGCCCTTGCCGCAGGGTGTGTTGTTCATGCTGCGCCACCCGGGCCTGGGCTGGCTCGGCTTCGTGCTGCCGCACGAGCAACGCGTGCATCTTGCGAGCCTGTGGCTGCACCAGTCGTTGTTGCACAAACCGGCCGCCGAGCCGGCCAGCGGCCCCGTCACGCCACTCGCACCGCCGCCGAATGTCGGCGCTGGTGGCAGCGGCACCCTGCATTGAATAATCGATGAAAGTCACGGCCTCGCTTCACCCTGTTCGTCAAGCCTTGCCTGGCTGACGAGGGGGGGCTACCCTGCGCCGGTAGCCCATCTTCGTCGTCATGACCCCCACCTTCGTTCATCTGCACATCCACAGCGACTACTCGCTGATCGATTCGACGATCCGCCTGCCCGACAAGCCCGAATACGGCGATCCGGCCAAGGCGTCGCGCGCGAATCTGATCAGCCAGACGGTCACGCTCGATCAACCCGCGCTCGCGCTGACCGATCAGAGCAATCTGTTCGCGCTGGTCAAGTTCTATCGTGCCGCGGAGGCAAACGGGATCAAGCCGATCGCCGGCGCGGATCTGTGGATCGCCAACGCGGGCGATGCGAACAAGCCCTACCGTCTGACCGTCCTGTGCCAGAACCGCGCGGGCTATTTGAACCTCGCACGCCTGATCTCGCGCAGCTATATCGAAGGCCGCCACGGCGATCACGCGATCGTGCAGCCGGAATGGTTCGACGGCAGCAGCGCAGGCCTGATCGCGCTGGCCGGGCGGCATAGCGACATCGGCCACCTGCTGCTCGCCGACAAGCCGGAGGCCGCGCTCGCCGCCACGCGCGAGTGGCTGCGCTGGTTCGACGATCGCTGGTATTTCGAGCTGACCCGCACCGGCCATGCCGACGAGGCGCATTTCATCGACACCGCGCTGCAGCTCGCGGCGAAACTCGACTGCCCGGTGGTCGCGAGCAACGACGTACGCTTTCTCGCGCGCGAGGACTTCGAGGCACACG
Source organism: Pseudomonadota bacterium (assembly GCA_043746455.1). Taxonomy (GTDB): domain Bacteria; phylum Pseudomonadota; class Gammaproteobacteria; order Xanthomonadales; family Rhodanobacteraceae; genus Rudaea. The sequence goes on along the minus strand of JAYTQX010000020.1, from coordinate 2,137 downwards.
AAGCGCGCGTCTGCATCCATTCCGGCCGTCTGCTCAACGATCCGAAACGGCCGCGCGACTACACGCCGGAGCAATATCTCAAATCGGCGGACGAGATGACCGAGCTGTTCGCCGATCTTCCGGAGGCGCTCGCAAATAGTATAGAAATTGCAAAACGCTGCAATCTGGAACTTTCCTTCGGCAAGTACTATCTACCCGAGTTCCCGTTGCCGGCGGGCGAAACGATCGACTCGCTCATTCGCAACCAGGCCGGTGTCGGCCTGCAGGCGCGTCTGGCCAAACATGCGCTGGCCGAAGGGTTTGCGCACGACGACTACGTTACGCGGCTGAACCGCGAACTCGACGTGATCGTGACCATGGGTTTCGCCGGCTACTTTCTCATCGTCGCCGACTTCATCAACTGGGCCAAGGCCAACGATATTCCAGTCGGCCCGGGACGTGGCTCGGGCGCGGGCTCGGTGGTCGCCTGGAGTCTGGGCATCACCGATCTGGACCCGTTGCGCTACGGCCTGCTGTTCGAGCGCTTCCTCAATCCCGAGCGCGTGTCGATGCCCGACTTCGACGTCGACTTCTGCATGGACGGCCGCGATGCGGTGATCGACTACGTCGCGCGCAAGTACGGCCGCGACAAGGTCAGCCAGATTATCACCTACGGCACGATGGCGGCCAAAGCGGTGCTGCGCGATTCGGGCCGCGTGCTCGGCATGAGCTACGGCCATGTCGACAGAATCGCCAAGCTCATTCCGCTGCGACCGCTGGATCTGAGCCTGGAAGACGCGCTCGGCCGCAGCGAAAAATCGCGCGCGGAACCCGAACGCATCGTCGCCGAATTCCGCGACCAGTACCAGACCGACGACGACGTGCGCGACCTGGTCGATCTTGCGATCAAGCTCGAGGACCTGACCCGCAACGCCGGCAAGCACGCCGGCGGCGTCGTCATCGCACCCAGCGCCTTGACCGATTTCGCCCCGCTCTACTCCGAAGGCGGCGAGAGCGGCGCCGTCACCCAGTTCGACAAGGACGACGTTGAGGCGATCGGCCTGGTGAAGTTCGATTTTCTCGGCCTGCGCACACTGACCATCATCGACTGGGCGGTGAAGGCGATCAACGCCAGACGCGCGCGCACGCCTGCGGCGCCCCCCCTTCCGCCCTCTGGGCACCTTCCCCCGCAAGCAGGGGAAGGAGATGCGCAGCGGCCCGTGGCCGCGACCGTCCAAATGGAAGCGCCGCTCGATATCACCCTGCTGCCGCTCGACGATCCGGGTGTGTATGCCTTGCTGAAAAAGGCGCAGACGGTCGCTGTATTCCAGCTCGAATCGCGCGGCATGCAGGGCATGCTCAAGGACGCCAAGCCGGACCGCTTCGAGGACATCATCGCCTTGGTATCGCTGTTCCGTCCCGGGCCGATGGACCTGATCCCGAGTTTCTGCAAACGCAAGCACGGCGCCGAGGCAATCGAGTATCCCGATCCGCGCGTCGAACCCGTGCTCGCCGAGACCTACGGCATCATGGTCTACCAGGAACAAGTGATGCAGATGGCGCAGATCGTCGGCGGTTACTCGCTCGGCGGCGCGGACCTGCTGCGTCGCGCGATGGGCAAGAAAGACGTCGAGAAGATGGCGAAGGAGCGCGCCAAGTTCCGCGAGGGTGCGGCGAAAGATGGCCTGGCCGGCGACAAGGCCGACACCATCTTCGACCTGATGGAAAAATTCGCCGGCTACGGCTTCAACAAGTCACACGCCGCTGCCTATGCGCTGGTGTCGTACCAGACCGCCTGGCTGAAAGCGCACTACCCGGCCGAGTTCATGGCCGCGACGATCTCGTCGGACATGGACAACACCGACAAGGCAGTGACCTTCCTCGACGAATCGCGCGCACTCGGCATCACCGTGCAACCACCGGACGTCAATGTCTCCGAATACATGTTCGTCGCGGTCGAACCGGACACTTTGTCCAGTGCCTCGCGCCAGGGCGCTCACACGATCCAGTACGGGCTGGGTGCGATCAAGGGTGTCGGCCAGGGTGCCTGCGAGGCGATCGTGGCCGAGCGCGCACACGGTGCGTATACCGACCTAGCCGCCTTCTGTCGGCGGGTCGATCCGACCAGACTCAACCGTCGCGTGCTGGAAGCACTGAT
>JAYTQX010000019.1:0-1536 GCA_043746455.1 Pseudomonadota bacterium | reverse complement strand
GTGCCCGAGGCCCAGGTCGGCGATCGTGTCGTGCTCTGGGGCCGCGGCCTGCCGGTCGAACAGATCGCGACGCACGCGGGCACGATTTCCTACGACCTCACTTGCGGCGTTACGCGGCGCGTGTTGTTTGTCGAAGACGAAAACTAAGTTCGCAGCTAACAAGCGCTACGCGCGCTACCGTTTGATGTTTAACGTTTAACGTTATACGATGCGAATGTGATCCGAAGCTTCCGATGCGCGGAAACAAAAGCCCTGTTCGAATCTGGCAGGCCGCGCAGATTTGCCACGATCGCCAGAATCGCCGCGCGCAAGCTGGTGCAACTCGATGGTGCGCAGGAGCTGCGCGACTTGGCTTCGCTGCCCGGCAATCGTCTGGAAATGCTGCGCCGTAACCGCGCCGGTCAGCACAGCATTCGCATCAACGCGCAGTTCCGCATCTGTTTCCGCTGGACCGCGCAGGGACCGGAGAATGTCGAGATCGTCGACTATCATTGAAGGTGACATCATGTTCAAGAACGGTATGCGTCCGGTGCACCCGGGCGAAATTCTGCGGGAAGATTATCTGGTAGATTTGGACATGAGTGCCAACGCGCTCGCGAAGGCGCTCAAAGTGCCCGCGCCGCGCATTAACGACATTGTGCGCGAACGTCGCGGCATTTCCGCCGACACCGCGCTGCGACTGGCTCGGTACTTCGATACGACGCCGCAGTTCTGGCTGAATCTGCAAACAGCCTACGATCTGCGCGTCGCCGAATCCGCGGCCGGCCGCAAGATCGCGCGCGAAGTGTTGCCGAAGGCGGCATGACGCGCGCCTTGCACAGGACGAAAAGCTGAAAACTGCCGATGTCGAAATACGATCATCACGACAAGGAAACGTTGATACGTCTGCTCGATCGACGCGACGCGCAGCGTCAGTTGGGGCTGGTTTGGGAGCGCGAGGACGACGAGGTCAAGGATCACGCGGTCAACGAGGATTTTGTCGCACTCGATCTGGACACGCAGCTCAGTCATGGCGACGCACCGTGGCGCAACCTGATCGTCGAAGGCGACAACTACGACGCCTTGCGCGCGCTGCGCATGAGCCACGCCGGCAAGATCCGCTGCATCTATATCGACCCGCCGTACAACACCGGTAATCGCGACTTCGTCTACAACGACCGCTTCGTCGACAAGACCCATCGCTTCCGCCATTCGCTGTGGCTGGAATTCATGTATCGCCGCCTTATGCTCGCGCGCGAGCTGCTCGCGCCCGATGGCGTGATCTTCGTTTCGATTGACGACAACGAGCTGTTCCGGCTGGGCATGCTGATGGATCGGGTGTTTGGCGAGGACAATTGGATCCAAACTCTTATTTGGAAAAAGTCTTACGGTGGCGGCGCGAAAGCCAAGCATGTCGTAGGATTGCACGAATATGTGCTTTGCTTCTCGCGTGAAAAGGAGTTCATCGAGCGGATCGAATTGCCGCCCGACCCGAAGGTGTTGCGATACTACAAATTTCGGGACGACAAATTTGAACAGCGCGGTCCATATCGGTTG
>JAYTQX010000018.1:0-6670 GCA_043746455.1 Pseudomonadota bacterium | reverse complement strand
GGCAGGTCCACCTCGGTCAGCATGTGATGCAGACCGTGGCCGAATTCGTGGAACAGGGTGATCACGTCGTCGTGGGTCAGCAGCGAGGGCGTGTCCTTGGTTGGTGGGGCGAAATTGCAGACCAGGTAAGCGATCGGTGGCCGGGTTTGCGCGCCGTCCGCATAGCGCGAGCGGCAGGTGCCCATCCACGCGCCGCCGCGTTTGCCGGCGCGGCTGTACAAGTCCACGAAGGCGCCGGCGATCACGCGCCCATCGGCGTCGAGTAAATCGTAGAAACGCACATCCGGATGCCAGACCTCGACGCCGTCGCGCGCGGCCAGGCGCACGCCGAACACGCGCTCGACAATGCCAAACAGGCCGTCGATCACCGCGCTCAGCGGAAAATAGGGTTTCAATTCCTCGTCGCTCAACGCGTATTTCTTCAGGCGCAGTTTCTCCGCCGCATAGCCTACGTCCCAGGGCTGCAGGTCGGCGATGCCGAGCTCGGCGCGCGCGAAAACGCGCAGTTCGTCAAGTTCGCGTGCGGCTACCGGTTTGGCGCGCGCGCCCAGATCGTGCAAAAACGCAAGCACGCGCTCGGGTGTGCCGGCCATCTTGGTCGCCAGCGAATCCTCCGCGGAATTGTTGAAGCCGATCAAGCGCGCAGCTTCGTGGCGCAGGGCGAGGATTTCCTCGATGCGCGCGGAGTTGTCGTATTTGCCCGCGTGTGGACCCTGATCCGATGCGCGCGTCTGGTAGGCCGCATACACGCGCTCGCGCAAGCCGCGATCGTCGGCGTAGGTCAGCACCGCCTGCACGCTCGGTTGCTTCAAGGTGACCCGCCAGCCATCGTGGCCTGCCTCTTGCGCGTATTGCTGCAGCAGGGCGCGGTCGGTGTCCGCGATACCGGCGAGCAGGCGCGCATCGTCGACGCGCTCGGACCAGGCTTCGGTGGCGTCGAGCACGGCGTTTTCGAATTCATTGGACAGGCGCGACAGCGTGTTCGCGATCTCCTTGAAGCGCGAGCGCTCCGGTTCTTCCAGAGCCACACCCGACAAGCGGAAATCGCGCAGCGCATGTTCCACCAGGGTGCGTGCCGGGCGCGGCAGAGCAGGAAAGCCGGCCGTATCGGCGACCGCTTTCACCGCCGCGTAAAGCTCGCGATTCTGGCCGAGCTCGGTCGCATGTTCGGTGATCTTTTCCAGCGCCGCCGCGTAGGCTTCGCGCAACGCCTCGGAATCATTCACCGCATGCAGATGCGACACCGGCGACCAGGCGCGTTCGAGGCGCATTTCCAGCGCTTCCTGCGGCAGCATGGTATTGGCGAATGTGCGCGGTGCCGGATCGGCGACCAAGGCGGCGACCTGCGCGCGATAGTCGTCGAGCACCATATCGATTGCGGGCAGCACCTGGGCGGACGTGATTTCGGCGAACGCCGGCAGGCTGGAGTCGGCAAGCAACGGATTGGTTTGGGTCATCGTCACACGGGGATTTTGAGTGGAGCGGGAGTGGGGCCGGAGAGCTCTTGATCGTTGCGATCGAAGGATCATCGACAGAACACCCTGCGCTGGAACGTCCAACGTGATGCGCTGCGGCGCGTAAATCAAGTGGCGCCTACGCTAGCATGCTCGCACGCCTGCATGGAACTTGCCGTGAGCGATACCTTCCCCAGCGCTGAACCCTTCGATATGCGCGGATTCCTGCGCACAATCGCGCTGTTCGGTCCGCTCGATGCCGCCGCCATCGACGACCTGGCCGACGAACTGCAGTGGATTGCCCTAGCCGGCGGCGCCGCCCTGTTCGCCGAGAACGATCCGGCCGATGCGCTGTACATCCTCAGGTCCGGCAGCCTCGGCGCGTATCGCACGAGTGGCAAGGGGCACCCGCGTCTGCTCGGCATGGTCAATGTCGGCGAGACCGTCGGCGAAGTCGGCCTGATCGCGCAGCTTCCGCGCACGGCTCTGGTGCGCGCGTTGCGCGATTCGGAACTGCTGCGCCTGCCCGAAGCGGGTTTCCGTCGTCTGGTGACGAAATATCCGGACGCGATGATGCATTCGATGGGCGTGGCGATGCGCCGCCATCTGCTGCCCAACGACGACCGTCGTTATTCGCGGCCGCGCACGTTCGCGATCCTGCCACACGACGCCGGCGTCGACGGGCAGGCATTCGCGCGCAGTCTCAAGGCCGCCCTCGAACGCTACGGCAACTGCGCGCTGATCGACGCGGCGAACGCGCGCGGCCAGGACAGCGAATGGTTCAATGCGATCGAAATGCGTCATCGGTTCGTGCTGTATGTCGGCGAGGCCGGGCAGCCGGAATGGCGCGAGCAGTGCGCGCGTCAGGCCGACTGTTTCGTGCTGCCCGTACACGCCGCATCGGCGCCGACCGCCTGGCCCGAAGCCGCCTTCATCGGCGGCGAGCGCGAATATCTGCGGCCGCGCCATCTGGTGCTGATGCACGCCGGCGACATACGCTGGGGCTGCGCGCGCGTCTGGCTCGGCGAGGTGCAGGGTGCGCAGCATCATCATGTGCGCGGTACCGGCGACATCGAGCGCATCGCGCGGCTGCTGACCGGGCGCAGCCTCGGCCTGGTGCTGTCCGGTGGCGGCGCACGCGGTTTCGCGCATATCGGCGTGGTGCGCGCGCTGCGCGAGGCCGGCCAGCAGATCGACTGCGTCGGCGGCACGTCGATCGGTGCGATCATCGGCGCCGGCGTCGCCGCGGACTGGTCGTACGAGGAGATGCTCGAGAACTACCGCCGCGCCTTCGTCGACGGTCGCCCGCTGCGCGACTATACATTTCCCTTTGTATCCCTGACTCGCGGCATGCGCGTCTCGCGCCTGTTGCGCCGGGAGTTCGCCACGCGCGACATCGAGGATCTCGCCCTGCCGTTCTATTGCGTCACCGCCAATCTCACCGCCGGCCGCGCACGCGTGCATCGCAGCGGCCCGCTGTGGCTGTGGCTGCGCGCGGGGTGCGCGATACCGGGCGTGCTGCCGCCGGTGTTCCACCACGGCGAGGTATACGTCGACGGCGCGGTGATCAACAACCTGCCGGTGGATCCGATGCGCGAGCGCCAGGTCGGCGAAATTGTCGCGGTGGATATCGGCGCCGATGAAGTGCTGCATGCCGGCGTCGAGGAATACGCGCTGCCCGCGGCGTGGCACCTCGCGCTGCAACGCCTGCGCGGACGCCCGCTGCGACCGGGCATCCTCAGCATCCTGCTGCGCGCCGGCATGGTCAACTCCGAAGCTGCGAGCATCGAACGGCGCGCGCAGACCAGCCTGCTGCTCACGCCGCCGGTGCACAACGTCGGCCTGCTCGACTGGCACGCCTACGAGCGCGCGATCGATGCCGGCTATCGCTACGCGTCGGAGATTCTCGGGCGCGGTGGCGCGACGCGCGAACTGCCCTGATCGGCAACGGGGTTTTTTTACTGTTTACCCTTCACGTGCGCGTCGAAATAATCCGCGATCGCGTGGTAGGCATGTTTCTTCATCGCGGGCGTCGACAAACCGTGCTTGCCGCCGGGATAGGTCATCAACTGGAACTGGGTTCCGCGCTGCTGCAGCGCGGCCATCAGCTTGGTCGAGTTGGCGAACAGCACGTTGTCGTCGGCCATGCCATGCATGAGCAGCAGCGGCGACTTGAGACCTTCGAGCCAATGCAACACGCCGGAGCGCTCGTAACCCTCGGCGTTGTGCTGCGGCGTGTCCAGATAGCGCTCGGTATAGAAGGTGTCGTAGAGCGACCAGTCGACGACCGGCGCGACCGCCACACCCGCGGCGATCTCGTTCGAAGCCTTGGCCAGCAGCATCGCTGTCATGTAACCGCCGTAGCTCCAGCCGAACACGCCGATGCGCGCCGGATCGACGAAGGGTTGCATCTTCAGCCAGGCGATGCCGGCGACCTGATCCTCCACTTCCAACTTGCCGAGCTGGCGATAGATGCCGTCGCTGAACTGGCGGCCGCGCCGCGCCATGCCGCGATTGTCGAGGGTGAACACGACATAGCCCTGCTGCGCCATGTATTCGCAGAAATAGTCGACCCAGCCGCGCGCGACAAGTTGCGCATGCGGACCGCCATAGTAAAAGTCGAACACGGGATAGCGCCTGGCTGCATCGAAACCACGCGGCTTGTACAAGCGGTAGTACAGGTCCTGGCCGTCGGCGGACTGGATCCTGCCGAATTCGGGCACGATGTGCGCGTCGCGATACGGCCAGTACGGATGCTTGGCATCGAGCGCATTGCGTTCGATCCCGGCGACGAGTGCGCCGTCGGCCTTGCGCAGGCTGACCTGCGGCGGCGTCTGCGGGTCGGAAAAAGTATCGATGTAGTAATCCGCATCGCGGGTGAACTCGGCGACGTGCTGGCCATCGCCGCGGCTGATGCGCTTCGGCGCGTCGGCCGTGCTGCCGTCGAGCTTGAGCGCGTAGATCTGCCGGTCGGGTACGAAATCGCGGTTGGAGTCGACATACATCAGGCCGAGGCGTTCATCGACGCCAAGCAGACTGTCGACGTTCCACGCGCCCGCGCTGAGCGGGTGGCGGAGCTTGCCGTCCAGAGTATACAAATACAGGTGCTGGTAGCCGCTGCGCTCGCTGGCCCAGATGAACGCGTCCTGCTTTTTCAGAAAATGCAGATCGTCGTTGAGATTGATCCAGGTCTTGCTGGTCTCGCTGAGCAGGGTGCGTTGCGTCAGGGTCTTCGCGTCGACCAGATTCAGATCAAGCTGTTGTTGATTGCGCTGCATCAGCTGATAGCTGAGCCGCTTGCCGTCCGGCAGCCAGTCCACGCGGGTCAGATAAATATCCGGGTTGGCACCCAGATCGACAAAACGCACGTCGCCCGTGGCCAGCGCGACGAGACCGAGCTTGACCTCGACATTCGTCTGGCCCGCGGCGGGATAGCGTTGCTCGATCACCTCGGTGCGATCCGGATAGACCTCGAAGCGCTTCGCAATTGGTACCTTGGCCTCGTCGTAGCGTTCGAACGCGATCGCCGACTCGTCCGGCGCCCACCAGTAGCCGGTGAACCGAGCCATCTCCTCCTGCGCGACGAACTCGGCTTCGCCGTTGTGCACCGTGCCGCCGCCGTCACGGGTCAGTTGGCGCACCTTGCCGTCGGCCAGATCGATCAGCCACAGATTCTGCTCGCGCACATACGAGACAAAATGCCCGTGCGGCGAAATTTTCGGATCGAGCGCATCGGCGCCGCTGTCCAGCGCGCGCAGCGCCTTGCCGCCAAGCGCGGCGAGATCGTAAATATATAATTTGCCAGCCAGTGGAAAAAGCAGTTTTTTTCCATCCGGCGACCATTGGTAATCGACGATGCCGTGGCGTCCGGCGATGCGTGCGCGTTCGCGCCGTGCCTTTTCCGCATCGCTGAGCTCTTCGCCCGCGGGTTGCAACTGCGCGGAATCGACCAGCAGGCGGATCTCGTTGGCCCTGACGTTGTATTCCCACAGATCGAACGTGTTCTGATCGTCGGCCTTGGCGCGCAGAAAGGTGACGCGCGTGCCGTCGGGCGAAGTCTTGAGCTTGATCGGCGTAGGCCCGGACAGACTGCTGCCGTCAAAAATACGCTCGATCGTCAGTTGTTCGGCCCGCGCCGTGGTCGTGATTGCCGCCGTCATGATCATCAGAACAAGCGCGAGTCCGCGCATAGTCGATACCCCGTCACGCTGGTTGCCTTGGCCGAAGTCTGCCATATCGCGCCACGCGCGGGATGGGCCTGCTCATGCGGGATCGGCGAGATCCTGATATGAACTGTAGGTTTGGTTTTGAATATCGACGAACGGTCGCAGCGCGATCGCCTGCCCGTCTTGCGTAATTTGCCATTGATGCGCGTCGCCACGCGTGCGCGTCGCCGACAGCAGCGCCGTGCGCGTGAGGGCGGGAGCGTGCGGCGCCACTGCGTCATCGAACACGCGCATCAGCACGAGCGGACCTGCGAGCAGGGCCACCGTGTTCGGATGCTCGGCATCGACGGGTTGCAGGCGCAGTGGCAAGGGCAAGTCGAGTTCGATGCGATCGCCGGATCGCCACTCGCGATGAATCATGGCAAAGCTTCCAGGCTCAGGCGCCTGCGCATTGCGCTTGCCGTTGATGCTGACACTCGCGCCCTGCGCCCAGGCCGGAATGCGCAGGTTCACCGAAAACGTTTGTATGCTCGGCGTGTGTACGGTCAGAGCGATCGCGCTCGCATACGGATAGTCGGTGCTGATCGACAACTGGCAGGGCACAGCGCCCTGGCGCCAGCGCACCTGCGCGGGCACGTACAGGTTCACGTAGATGCCCTGCGCATCGGCGAAACACATACTGATGCGATAGTCCGCGGCGATCATCGGCAAGGTGCCGGAACAGCAGGGCCAGCGGTCGGGGTGAAAACCCTTCTGCGCCGTGCGCGTGTAGTCGGAGTAGTAGAACGCGCGACCGTCCGCCTGCACGGGCAAGGCGCCAAGCACGGTATTGTAGAGCACGCGTTCCATGCTGTCGCCGTAACGCGAGTCGCGCGTGATGCGCAACAGATAACGCGTCAGTTTGAAATGTGCATAGGCGCCGCACGGTGTCTCGAAACTCTTGTGCTGCTCGGCCAGACTCGCGCCAAGCCCACCGCTGCCGGGCACGACGAAATGCTCGTCGGGTCCCCAGCCGCCGGTGGCAAAACTTTGCGCATCGATCATCGCGAA
>JAYTQX010000017.1:0-10201 GCA_043746455.1 Pseudomonadota bacterium | reverse complement strand
GCTCGGCAGGCATCCCATGCCGCTGGGGTCGATGCAAGGGCACAAATAAGCCAAACGGAAAAACGATGAACAGCCAACTGAAATTGCAGGAACCTGACTCGCAACCTTGCACGGCATTCGGTCGCCGATCGCTGCCGGGCATCCTTTTGCTCGGCATCCTCTTGCTGGGCGTCATGCTGGCTACCACGGTGGCGCTTGTCGCCCATGCCCATGCAAACGCCGCGGGTTCGCCCCAGGCGAAGATCCATCTGGCGGTTTTGCCGCAATAATTCACCGACGCAGACATCACGACCCCGGCAGCATCGCTGCCTCATTGATGACGGCGCCGGCAATCCGACTGGGCCATCGCTACTTGACAGTTGAGCATCTGTGCCTCTTCACCCCTGGGCATGCGGTCAGGGCAAGAAATTCGACCGCGCAACGACGCTGTTATACTTCGCGGCCCGTACGTTTCCGCGGAATGTATCCATGCTCAACGAGATCAAACAAGACGCCCAACTGCGCATGACCAAGAGCGTCGATGCGCTCAGACATGAACTGCAGCGCCTGCGCACCGGCCGCGCGAGCACGGCGCTGGTCGAGCACCTGAAGGTGAACTACTACGGCTCCGACGTGCCGATCAGCCAGGTCGCGAACATCGCCGTCGCCGATGCGCGTTCGCTCACGATCACGCCGTGGGAAAAGACCATGGTGCAGGCGGTCGAGAAGTCGATCATCGCCGCCAACCTGGGCCTCAATCCGACCACGGCAGGCACCGTGATCCGCATCAACCTGCCGCCGCTGACTGAAGAACGCCGCAAGGAATTGTCCAAGCACGTGTCGCACGAAGGCGAGACTGCCAAGGTCGCGGTGCGCAATGTGCGTCGCGACGCAATGCATCACATCAAGGAACTGCTCAAGGACAAGAAGATCACCGAGGACGAAGAGCGCAAGGCCGAAGACGAGATGCAGAAACTCACCGACAAGTTCGTCAAGGACGTGGACGCGGTGGTGAAAAGCAAGGAAGAAGAGTTGATAACGATGTAGTGTCGGTGCGCAGCACGCTCGCGTTCCGCGCATAAACTGCAATCAGATCTCGTGGAGGGGAACCTGAGCCAGCCGCAGCCAACCCCGCCGGTGCACAATGTGGAAATTTCCACAATGCCGCAACCACGGCACATCGCCATCGTCATGGACGGCAACGGACGCTGGGCCGCGCAGCGCCATCGGCCGCGTACCTTCGGCCACCGCGCGGGACAGAAAGCCGTGCGTGCGGCGATCGAGTTCTGCCTACGCCGCGGCGTCGAGGCGCTGACTTTGTTCGCGTTCTCTTCGGAAAACTGGCAGCGTCCGCAAACCGAAGTCAGCGCGCTGATGGAATTGTTCCTCAAGGCGCTCGATCGCGAAGTGGACGAACTGCATGGCTACGGCGTGCGTCTGCGCTTTATCGGCGAACTCGCCGCTTTCGCGCCGGCCCTGCGCGAGCGCATGCAGGCAGCGATGGCGAAAACCCGGACCAACGGCAAGCTCGCGCTCAATATCGCGGTGAACTACGGCGGGCGCTGGGATATCGCGCAGGCCGCGCGGCTGGCGGCACAAGCGGCGCAGCGCGGCGAAATTGACGCAGCGCAGATTGACGAGCGCACACTGTCCGCGTTCTTCTCCCTCGCCGATCTGCCGCCGCTGGATCTGTTCATCCGTACTGGCGGGGAGCGGCGCGTGAGCAATTTCCTGCTCTGGCAACTGGCCTACAGCGAGTTGTATTTCAGCGATGTGCTGTGGCCGGATTTCGACCAGGATTGTCTCACGCAGGCGTTGGCCGATTTCGGCGGACGCGAACGCCGCTACGGCAAGACCAGCGAGCAACAGGGATCGCAAGAGTAAATCATGAAGCAACGTGTCATCACCGCCCTGCTGGTCACGCCGCTCGCCATCGCGATGATCCTGCTGATGCCGACGCTCGGCTTCATGACGATCATCAGCGCGCTGTGCGTACTGGGATGGTGGGAGTGGACGCGCCTTGCGGGGATGCGCTCGCGGCCTTGGCGCGGTGTGCTGGTTGCGGGTGGTGCACTGACCATTATCTGGCTTTGGAATTGCGATTCCGCCTTGGTCTGGCGGACCGTGATCGGCGCAGGTTGCCTGTGGTGGCTGGTCGTGTTCGCCTGGCTGCGGCATTTTTCCTTCGCCGCATCGCCGACGCGCGAGCATGTCGCACTCAAGCTGATTGCCGGCGCGCTGACCGTACTGCCCGCATGGGCGGCGATGATGCGTCTGCATCTGGGCCAGACCGCACCGCATACCTGGGCGTTGTATGCGTTGGTGTTGATCTGGGCGGCGGACACGTTCGCCTATCTCGCGGGCAGCCGCTGGGGCAAGAGCAAACTTGCGCCGCAGATCAGCCCGGGAAAAACCATGGCCGGCGTTTACGGCGCCCTGGTCGGTTCGGCCCTGGTCGCCGCGATCGGCGGATGGCTGCTCGGCGTGCGCGGCTTCACGCTCGTGGCGCTGATCGTGCTCGGCCTGATCAGCGTCGTGTTTTCCATCGCCGGCGATCTGTTCGAGAGCCTCATCAAGCGCCATGCCAACGTGAAAGACTCGGGTAATCTGTTCCCGGGACACGGCGGCGTCTGTGATCGCCTCGATGGTGTTTTTGCCGCGTTGCCGATTTTCGCGCTCGGCAAATTCCTGCTCGGCCTATGAAAAAAATTGCTGTCCTCGGCGCGACCGGTTCGATCGGTGCGAGCGCACTCGATGTGATCGCGCGCCATCCCGAGCGCTTCCGCGCCAGCGTGCTTGCGGCGCACCGCAAGATCGACGAGCTCGTTGCGCTGTGCCTGCGCTTCAAGCCCGATCTCGCCGTCATCGCCGATGCGGCGCTGGAAATCCAGCTACGCGACAAGCTCGCCAGCGCCGGACTCGCCACACGCGCGGCTGGCGGTGCGGCAGGGCTGCTTGCGGCAGCATCGGGCGACTGCGATACGGTGATCGCCGCCATCGTCGGCGCGGCCGGACTCGAATCCACGCTCGCTGCCGCGCGTGCGGGCAAGCGTCTGCTGCTGGCCAACAAGGAAGCGGTGGTGATGGCCGGTGCCCTGCTGCTCGACGCGCTGCGCGCCGGTGGCGGCGACTTGATCCCGATCGATTCGGAGCACAACGCGATTTTCCAGTGCCTGCCGAGCGCAAGTACGGACAGCAAGCGTACAGGCGGCCGTCCGGATCTGGCTGCCGCCGGCGTGCGCCGTATCGTTTTGACCGCGTCGGGCGGACCGTTTCGCGGCAGGAAGCGCGCCGAGCTTGCGACGGTCACGCCCGCGCAGGCCTGCGCGCACCCGAACTGGAGCATGGGCCGCAAGATCTCGGTCGATTCGGCCACGCTGATGAACAAGGGCCTCGAGGTCATCGAGGCGCACTGGCTGTTCGGCGCCGCGCCTGCGCAGATCGAGGTCGTCGTGCATCCGCAGAGCCTCGTGCATTCGCTGGTCGAATACGCCGACGGTTCGATGCTTGCCCAACTCGGCAATCCGGACATGCGCACCGCGCTCGCACATGCGCTCGCCTGGCCGCAACGCGTCGATGCCGGCGTGCCTGCGCTCGATCTGATCCGCATCGGACAATTGCAGTTTGAAGCGCCCGACCGCGATACGTTCGCCTGCCTCGACCTCGCCTACCGTGCGCTCGCCGCCGGCGGGACCGCGCCGACCATTCTCAACGCCGCGAATGAAGTTGCGGTCGGCGCGTTTCTCGACGGCAACCTGCCGTTTCTCGCAATCGCCGAATTGATCGAGGCCACGCTCGGCGCAATGCCGGCTGAACCGGTGCACAGCATCGAGACCCTGCTTCACGCCGATTTAACCGCGCGCCAGATCGCGCAACGTAAGATGCGGCAAGGGTTTTGCTGAGATTGCCCATCAGCAAGCCCAAGTATGGGAAAATACCGGGCCGTCGCCACTCGCTTTTTCCTTGCACGCCCTCAAATCGATTGGGCTGCCCGGAGAGGGATGGCGGCAGCATCAATACCCTGCATGCGACGTAAGCACGCTCCTGTTCAGAGATTGGGTTAGATGAGCGAATTTTTCGGTTCGGTATGGTGGTTGCTGGTCACGCTCGGCGTGCTGGTCACTTTCCACGAGTTCGGCCACTTCTGGGTCGCACGGCGCTTTGGCGTCAAGGTGCTGCGCTTCTCGGTCGGCTTCGGCAATCCGCTATGGTCGCGCTTTGGCCGCGACGGCACCGAATATGCGATCGGCGCGATCCCGCTAGGCGGCTACGTGAAGTTTCTCGACGCGCGCGAGGCCGACGATCCAGAACTGGTCGCCAAGCAGCCCGGCGAGTTCTATTCCAAACCGGCGTGGCAGCGCATCGTGATCGCCATCGCCGGCCCGGCATTCAATATCCTGTTCACCATCGCGGCGTTCTGGCTGATGTTCGTGGTCGGCAGGCCGGACTATCAGCCGGTGATCGACACGCCCAAGGGCTTGGCCGCCGAAGCGGGCTTGCACGCCGGCGATCGCATGGTGGCGGTCGACGGCGAAAATGTGGATTCCATGAGCGGCGCAATGCTTGCGGTCATCCAGGCCGCTGCCTTGCATCGCGACATCGAAATCGATGTCACCAACCCGCAGGGTCAGTCGCGTGCGGTCACGCTGAGCCTGAGCAAACTGCCACCCGGTGCGCCGGACAACGATGCGGTGTTCGATCAGATCGGACTGCAGCCGCAGCCTATTCCGGCGATCGCCGGTGCGGTGGAAAAAGACTCGCCGGCGGCACGCGCCGGCATGCAGGCCAGCGACCGCATCGTGCGCGTGAACGATGTGGCGATCGCCAATTCGACCGACTTCGTGCATGTTCTCGCCGACCAGGCGGCGAAGAATCCGCAAATCCATGCCGTGATTGAGCGCAACAGTGAACAGATTCCGCTGACCATCGTCTCCGAACAGCGCACTTTCGATGGCAAGCCGCGCTGGATCATCGGCATCAGCTGGCAGGCCCGGGTCAATGACGCGGTAGAACAATTCGGCCCGCTGCGCGCCATACCCGCCGCGTTCGCCGAGACCTGGAAAACCACGCGCAGCACCCTGGGCATGATCAAGAGCATGCTCGTCGGCGAAGCCTCGGCGAAGAACCTGTCCAGCGTGATTTCGATCGCTCAGGTCGCCAACGCCTCGGCGCATCAGGGCCTGGCCTGGTTCATGAACTTCCTCGCGGTGATTTCGCTGAGCCTGGGCATTCTGAATCTGCTGCCGATCCCGATCCTGGATGGTGGCCATATCGTGGTCTACCTTGTCGAGTGGATCAAGGGCAGTCCGGTCAGCGAACGTACACTGATCGCCGGCCAATATGTGGGCTTGGCTTTGCTGGTAACCTTGATGAGCCTGGCGTTCTACAACGACATCGTTCGTCTGGTTGCTTCATAAACCGCCGGCGACAGCGGATAATGCATTCTTTTCGTCCCGGATCGGGACGAATCGGTTTTCTACGTTCTGCCCTCCGGCATTGCCGGGTAACAAAAATTCTAGTCTGGAAGTGACGATGAAGCGTATCGCCGCCCTTGTTTTGTTTGCCTGCCTCACCGCCCAAGTTCACGCCATCGATCCCTTCGTCGCCTCGGACATCCGCATCGACGGATTGCAGCGCATTTCCGCCGGCACCGTGTTCACCTATCTGCCGGTCGAGAAAGGCGACAAGGTCACCACCGAACGCGTGCAGCAGGCCGTGCGCGCGCTGTACAAGACCGGTTTCTTCACCGACGTGCAGATTGCCCGCCAGGGCGACATTCTCGTCATCACCGTGAAGGAGCGCCCGGCGATCTCGAAGATCCAGCTCAAGGGCAACAAGGACCTGAAAGAGGAAGATCTGCTCAAGGGTCTGAAGGACATCGGCCTTGCCGAAGGCGAGCCGTTCGACCGCCTCTCGCTCGACCGCGTGACCCAGGAGCTGACGCGCCAGTACTACAACCGCGGCAAATACAACGTCACCGTGAAACCCACGGTGATCAATCTGGACCGCAACCGCGTCGAGTTGTCCATCGTCATCGCCGAGGGCAAGGTCGCCAAGATCAAGAGCATCGATCTGGTCGGCAACCGCGCCTTCAGCGAAAAGGACATCCGCGGCGATTTCGAATCCGACACCAGCAACTGGACGTCGTGGTACTCGAAAGACGACCAGTACTCGCGCGAAAAACTCACCGGCGATCTGGAAAAACTCAATTCCTATTATCTCGACCGTGGCTATATCGATTTCAACGTCGACTCCACCGAAGTCACGATCAGCCCGGACAAGCGCGACATGTACATCACCGCCGCGGTTTCCGAGGGCGAGATCTACAAGGTTTCCGACGTCAAGCTGTCCGGCGCCCTCGTCGTGACCGAAGAGGAAATGCGCAAGCTGATCACGCTGCAGCCAGGGGAAGTGTTCTCGCGCCAGAAAGTACAGAAGTCCTCCGAAGCGATGACGGCGATACTGGCGAACATCGGCTACGCGTTTGCCCAGGTCACGCCGATTCCGACGCCGGACAAGGACAAGCGCGAAGTCGGCATCAATTTCTTCGTCAATCCGGGCAAGCGCGTTTACGTGCGTCATGTCAATTTCAAGGGCAATGCCTCGACCCAGGACGAAGTGATGCGGCGCGAAATGCGCCAGCTCGAGGGCGCATGGTATTCGCAGGCCGCTATCGATCGCTCGAAGATCCGTCTGCAGCGTCTGGGCTATTTCAAGAAAGTCGACATCACCACGCCGCGCGTGGCGGGTACCGACGATCAGGTCGACGTGGAAGTCAAGGTCGAGGAAACCAATTCCGGCAGCTTCACCTTCGGCCTTGGCTACTCGCAGGTCGAGAGGCTGATCGCGAGCGTGTCGCTGTCCGAGAACAACTTCATCGGCACCGGCGATCACGCCGCCGTGACCATTTCGAAGAGCTACTACCTGACCCAGTACTCGCTTTCGTATTTCCAACCCTACCTGACCGACAGCGGCATCGGCCTGGGCTACGATGCGAAATACAGCAAGCTAAACCAGAGCCAGGCGAATATCGCCAACTACCTCAACGACACCGGATCGTTCTCCACCAATATGGGTTTGCCGATCGGCGAAAACGATTCGGTGAACGTGTCGCTGGGGATCAGCCGCACCAAGATCATCACCTACTACGACGCCCCGGTGCAGGCCGTGGATGCCAACGGCCATCTCGTGTACAACAGCTCGGGCAGTCCGGTCTATCAGCTCGACGCCAATGGCAATAACATCACCACGCGCGTCTTTTATTCGCCGCAGCCGATTATCGATTACCTGAACGCCCTCGGGCATTACACGTTCCACGAAGTAACCTTGAGTACTTCCTGGGCGCACGACACGCGCAACAAGTTCTTCAATCCGACCCATGGATCGCTGATCCAACTCGGCGCCGAAGTCACCCTGCCGGGTTCGACCGCCGAATACTACAAACTCAGCGCACGCTACGCGCAATACCTTCCGGTCACCCGTTCGTTTACCCTGGAAGGCTCGCTGTTTATCGGCTACGGCAACGCGTACGGCAAGCACTCGGCCGTCGGCCTGCCGTTCTTCGAGAACTACTACGCCGGCGGCATCGCCGATGTGCGCAATTTCCGCGACAACACACTGGGTGCGGCCAACACCCGCTACCTCACCCTCGGCTGCACCTCGATCACCCAGGCCAGCTACTGCCTGCAGCCGCTTGGCGGCGCGTTCAAGACGACCGGTTCGGTCGAGCTGATCATTCCGACGCCATTCGTCAAGGACGACTCGGGCACGCGCCTGTCCTGGTATGTGGACTTCGGCAACGTGTACAAGACCTTCAACGACTTTTCCGTGACCGGGACGGACGGCTTCCGCGTATCCACCGGCATATCGCTGCACTGGCAGGCACCGGTCGGTCCGATCGTGATCAATCTGGGCCGCCCGATCATCAAGAAGCCCGGCGATATCCCGGAAACGCTGCAATTCAACTTCGGCGGGACATTCTGAGCTCGCCAGCCGGCGCACATCGGAAAAAACGCCGGTCGCGGCCTGTTACTCGACGCGATCGGCCCTTCTCGGGTTAAGATTGAGCGCTGGCGGCAGCCGCTGCGATGCCGCCATTCCGGTTTGCAGAGGGCGGTACCGCGTGAAGCTTGGCGCTGGCAAGGCTGAAATCAGTGGACGATGCGTGCTGTTCGCCGCGCTCGCGCTGTCCACCTCCGCATTTGCGCAGCCTGCGCCGCAAGCGGGCCCGCTCCAGTCCGTCGGCATCCGGATTGGCTATGTCGACATGAAGCGCCTGATCGACAATGCCCCGCAATTCACCGAAGGCAAGGCGCAGCTGGAGCGCGAGTTCGCTTCGCGCAACGAGACGATCAAGACCGACGACGGCAAACTTGCCGCCCTCAGGCAGCGCTACGAGCGCGACAACACCATCATGACTCACGAGGACGCCGACGCGCTCAAGCGCGAAATCGAGGCGACCGAGCGCGCGAACAAGCGCATGCACGACGAAGCGCGCACTGAATTGAACTCGCGCGCCGGGGCGTTGCGCGACAGCGCCTTCACCGCGCTGCAGGACACCATCATCGATTACGCACGCGCACAAGGCTACGATCTCATCGTACCCAGCCCGGTGCTGTACGCCAACCCGCGTATCGATATCACCGACGCAATCCTGCAGCGCCTGAGGAAAGGCGGCACGAGCATGCCGAAACCGTGAGCGGCACGGCAGCGCAATTCAGTCTGGCGAGCCTCGCCGAACGCTTCGCGCTGCAGCTGCGCGGCGACGGCGCGCGCATGATCGACGGCGTGGCAACCCTGGCCGCGGCGACGCCGTCGCAGCTGGGTTTCCTCGCCAATCCGCGCTATCGCTCCGAACTGGCAACCTGCAAGGCGGCCGCGGTGGTTCTGCGTGCCGCGGACGCCGACGCGTTCGCCGACGCGGTGCTGATCGCCGAAGACCCCTATGTCGCATTCGCCAAGATCGCAGCCTTGTTCCAAAGCACGCCGGCGCCCGCGCCGGGCATCCATGCCAGCGCGGTGGTCGCACGCGACGCGCGCATCGCGACCAGCGCCAGCATCGGTCCATTCTGCGTGATCGACAGCGGAACGGTGATCGACGACGGCGCCGTCGTTGGTCCGCATTGCACGATCGGACCTGGCTGTCGAGTCGGCGCACAGACGCGCCTGGTCGCGCGCGTAACCCTGGTGGCGCAGGTTGCACTCGGCAAGCGCGTGCTGGTGCATCCGGGTGCGGTGATCGGCGCGGACGGTTTCGGTCTCGCCTTCGATCGCAACGCTTCCGATCACGGCCGCTGGATCAAGGTGCCGCAGCAGGGCGGCGTCATCGTCGGCGACGATTGCGAGATCGGCGCGAACACCACGATCGATCGCGGTGCGCTCGACGACACCGTGCTCGAAGACGATGTACGCCTCGACAACCAGATCCAGATCGCACACAACGTGCGTATCGGCGCCCATACGGCGATGGCGGGCTGTTCGGCCGTCGCCGGCAGCGCGACGATCGGCCGTTACTGCCTGATCGGCGGCGGCGCCGGCGTCCTCGGCCACCTGTCCATCGCCGACCGGGTGACGATTACCGCGATGACCCTGGTCACTCATTCCATTCACGAGGCGGGGGAGTATTCCTCGGGCACCCCAATCCAGGATAATCGCGCATGGCGCCGCAACGCGGCGCGTTTCAGACACTTGGACGAATTGAACCGGCGCGTACAGGCGCTGGAGAAGGAACGCAAACCATGACCAAACAAGTCCACACCCTGCCGATCGAGGCGCACACGATCGCCACGATGCTGCCGCATCGCTACCCGTTCCTGCTGGTGGATCGCATCACCGCGTTCGAGGCCGGCAAGCGCCTCACCGCGCTGAAGAACGTGACCGTCAACGAGCCCTATTTCCAGGGCCACTTCCCCGGCTATCCGGTGATGCCCGGCGTGCTGATCATCGAGGCGCTGGCCCAGGCCTCGGGCGTGCTCGTGCATCTTTCCTCCGACTACGCGCCAGACGCGCACCCGCTGTACTATCTGGTAAAAGTGGATAAAGCAAAATTTACCCGGATTGTCGCGCCCGGCGATCAACTGGTCCTGGAAATCGAGTTGAAGCGCATGATCCGGCGCATGGCGATTTTCCACGGCCGCGCTTCGGTCAACGGCGCGCCGGTCGCCGAAGCCGAAATGATGTGCGCGGAGCGCAGCGACGGATGATCCATCCCACTGCACTGATC
>JAYTQX010000016.1:0-7557 GCA_043746455.1 Pseudomonadota bacterium | reverse complement strand
GTCGAGCGGCTGTGGCGCACGATCAAATACGACGAGGTTTACCTCAAGGCGTACGAGAGCGTCAGCCACGCCCGCGAATCGTTGAGCCGATTCATCGCGTTCTACAACACGCGCCGCCCGCATTCTTCGCTGGACGCCAAGACCCCGGATGAGGTTTACTTCGCGGCATCGACCGAGCAGCGCAAAGCCGCATGAAAGGTGACTCGCTCAACAAGAAAAAAAGCAACAAATACATATTTGTACAAGCAAGAGCAAAGTAGAAGCATCACTTAATCAAGAGCAACAGCTGTACAGACAAACGGGGCCAGCTCTAGTTGCGTATCGAGCGGCTTTCTCTGTAGCAGGAAAGCCTTCGCGATCTCAACGTACCGAACAACGAATTCGCGTTGGGGTGCGGAGTTGGATACGCCCAGCTGTGTTTTCTCAAGCTCCCCTTGATCTCGCCGCACGTGCGGCACCAACTCAAAGGGATTCGCGGACGCTACCTTGCTCAACGCGCAATCATGCGTGGGGCATTGATCGACTCCGTACAGCTGGTGTGTGCGGTGAAACCAGCTAAATCCATGATCGGTCAAATCTTGGGTGATGCATTCTTCGCAACAATACGCTCCAGGCCGAGGAGAAAGCATCCCAAGCCGCTTGCTGAATGTGACGCCTTCCTGGGAGCCGTGAACATGAATGCCAGGACTCTTTGAAGCGACTCGAAGCGCGGGTAGCATGGTGTGTCTGATTGCATAATCGACGTTCTCCATCCCTGATGCTGCAGCCAGAAGGTGAATTACGGGAATGTCATCGGGTAGCGAGGTCCGAGCTCTGAGTCCTGACTTCAACGTCGCTACCAATCGGGCGTGAGATGTGAGGCAGTTAGTCGCCCCCATGCGCGTGATATGTCCCGCCGCAATCTCATCTGGCATAGGATCGACAAAGATCATCCCCATATCCCCGAATGGGAAGGGGTCGGTCGGACATTCCAGTGTGGCAAAACGCGAATTTTGACGCCTCGAGGAAACGAGGGGTTCGCCCAATCCTTCAAATCAGCGACCCGTCTGGGCCTGTTCGGGGGGTCGCGTTCATGTTTTTGAGTAGGTCAGCGCCGAAATTTACCGTTCTTATTTTTCATTTACCGTTTTTATTTTTACGATTACCACCTTCACCAATTTCCCGGACTTATTCCACAGTTACACTTTTCGCCAGATTGCGCGGCTGATCGACGTCGGTGCCGCGCAGTACGGCGACGTGGTAGGCGAGCAGTTGCAGCGGTACGGTGAACACCGCGGGAGCGATCAGGTTGCCGCCGGAGGCGACCTTGATTACCGCACCGCGCTCGCCGCTCTGGGCGACGGCGGCATCGGTGTCGGCGAACAGGAACAATTCGCCCCCGCGCGCGCGCACTTCCTCGAGGTTGGATTTGAGTTTTTCGAGTAGCTGGTTGTTCGGCGCGACCGCGACCACGGGCATGTCTTCGTCGACCAGCGCGAGCGGGCCGTGCTTGAGTTCGCCGGCCGGATACGCTTCAGCGTGGATATAGGAAATTTCCTTGAGCTTGAGCGCGCCTTCGAGCGCGACCGGGTAATGCACGCCGCGGCCGAGGAACAGCGCGTGATGCCGCGGCACGAAGCGCTCGGCGAGCGTGGCGATTTCCGGTTCGAGTTTGAGCACTTCGCCGAGCACGCGCGGCAGCGCCGCCAGCTCGCTCACGTACTGGGTATACTTTTGCGCTGGCAGACCGTTGAGGCGCGCCAGTTCGAGCACGATCAACGCCAGCGCGGTCAATTGCGTGGTGAACGCCTTGGTCGAGGCGACGCCGATTTCCGGCCCGGCGCGTGTCATCAGGATCAGATCGGATTCGCGCACCAGGCTCGATTCGGGCACGTTGCAGATCGCCAGCGAGCCCAGATAACCGCGCGGCTTGGCCTCGCGCAACGCCGCCAGAGTGTCCGCGGTTTCGCCGGATTGCGAGATCGCGATGAACAACGAACCGGGCTGCACGATCGTGCGCCGATAGCGATATTCGCTGGCGACCTCGACGCTGCACGGAATGCCGGCGATTGCTTCGAGCCAGTAACGCGCAAGCAGCCCCGCGTGATAGCTCGTGCCGCAGGCGATGATCTGCACATGGCGCACGCGCGCGAGCAACGCATCGGCATCGACGCCGAAAATATTCGGCAAGACGCGCTCGTCGGTGATGCGACCTTCGAGCGTGTCCGCGACCGCGCGCGGTTGCTCGAAAATTTCCTTGAGCATGTAGTGGCGATATTCGCCGCGTTCGACCGCGTCGGCCGACAGTTCGCTTTTCCTGATCGGCCGCTCGACGCGCTCGCCGTCGCCTGAGTAGACCGCGAATCCGTCGCGGGTGATTTCGGCGACGTCGTTTTCTTCCAGATAGACGAAGCGGTTGGTGACGCGAATCAGCGCCTGCACGTCCGAACCGAGAAAATTCTCGCCCTCGCCGACGCCGATCAGCAGCGGGCTGCCGCGACGCGCACCGACCACATGGCCGGGCTGGTCGCGGTTGACAACGGCGATTGCGTAGGCGCCGTGCAGACGCTTGGTTGTCGCGATGACCGCGTGCAGCAGATCGGCGCCGCGGCTGAGTGCCTGCTGCACCAGATGCGCGACTACTTCGGTATCGGTATCCGAATCGAAGCGATAGCCCTGCGCCTTGAGTTCCTCGCGCAGTACGGCGTGGTTTTCGATGATGCCGTTGTGCACCAGGGCGACCTGATCGCGCGAGGCAATCGGATGCGCGTTGATCGTATTCGGCACGCCGTGTGTGGCCCAGCGCGTGTGCGCGATGCCGGTAAATCCGGCGATCGGCTGCGTGGCATGCAGCAGTTCGAGCTCGCGCACCTTGCCTTGCGTGCGCAGGCGCTCGAGTCCGCGATCGGAGAGCAGGGCGATGCCGGCCGAATCGTAGCCGCGGTATTCCAGCGCCTTGAGTCCATCGATCAGCGTACCGACCACATCGCGCCGCGCGGCGGCACCGACGATTCCACACATGGTTCTATCCTCGCGACAGAGCGTTATTTTAGCGGGTTGCGCAGACTCATGCGTGACGATGGTAACCGTCTGGCGGCGAGCGGGTTTTTCGCTTAGGCAGCCTTCAGGTTTTTTTTGGCCGTTTGTAACCGGGCAGCGTCTGTTGCCTGGCGCGCGCGACAGTCAATTCGCCGGCAGGCGCGTTCTTGCCGATGGTCGAGCCGGCACCGATCGTCGCGTCCTTGCCGATTGTCACCGGCGCAACGAGGGCCGAGTTGGAGCCGACAAAGACGCCATCCTCGATCACCGTGCGGTGCTTGTTCGCGCCGTCGTAATTGCAGGTGATCACGCCGGCACCGATGTTGACCTCGCTGCCGATCGTCGCATCGCCGATATAGCTTAGATGATTGGCTTTGGAATTTGTACCAATTGTGGCATTTTTTACCTCCACGAAATTACCCACGTGTGCGCCGGCGGATATTTCGGTGCCGGGACGCAGGCGCGCGAACGGACCGATTACGCAGGGGCCGAGCGTGACGATGCCGTCGACATCGCAGTGCGAGCGCACGACCGTGCCTGCCGCGAGCGTCGAGTCCGCGATCCGGGAGAACGGGCCGATGCGCACATCGTCGCCGAGCTGCACGCGGCCTTCGAGGATCACATCGACATCGATCTCGACGTCGCACCCCGCGGTCACCTCACCGCGTATATCGAAGCGCGCCGGATCGGCCACACGCACACCTGATGCGCACAGTTCGCGCGCGCGGCGCTGGCGGTAGCTGCGTTCGAGCTGGGCTAGCTGCCAGGTATCGTTGGCGCCGGCGATTTCGTCCGCATCGGCGCAGGCGACAGCAATGGCCGGTTGGCCGTCGGCTGCCGCGAAGCCGAATACGTCGGTCAGGTAGAACTCGCCCTGCGCATTGCGATTGTCGAGCCGGCCGAGCCAGTCGCGCAGCGCCGCGGCATCGGCCGCGATCACGCCGGTATTGATCGTGCCGATCATGCGCTGTTCGGGCGAGCAATCCTTGTCTTCGACGATGCCGTGCACAAAGTTCCCGGCATCAACGATCACGCGACCGTAGCCGTCCGCATTCGCCGGTTGCGCGGTGAGCACCGCCAGCGCTGCCGATGCGTCGATTAACGGCTGCAGGGTCTCGCTGCGGATCAGCGGCACATCGCCGTAGAGCACGAGCACACGCGCGCCGTCAGGAATCGCCGGGATCGCCAGCTGCATCGCGTGACCGGTACCGCGCTGTTCGGCTTGGTGCACCCAGCCGAGATCGCCTTGGTCGGCGAAGGCTGCGCGCAGTTGCTCGCCGCAATGGCCGAAGACGACGTGGATTTTTTCCGGGTGCAGCGCACGCGCGGTCGCCAGCACATGCGCGAGCAGTGACCGACCGGCAAGCGGCAGCAACACCTTGGCTCGCGCCGATTTCATGCGTTTGCCCTCGCCGGCGGCGAGGATGACGATATGCAGCGGGGTGGAATTCATGCGCCTACGATAGCGCAGAGCGCAGGTTCGGTTCGAGCTTTGTACGGCGTAGAAAAGGGCGAAGCGATGACGCGATGACAGAACCGGGCGTCCGCCGGCGCCAAATCGGTCTGATTCGTCGCGATTGCTTGGGCGTTGAGTTCCCTGGCCGCGCGGCGTCTGGAACCGTTGCGCGTCCTTGTGCGACAATCGCGCCATTCATTGGGAAACAGGGTGATGCCGGTTTTTTTTTGCTGCATTCCGTGCACGTTGCGGAGTTCGCTGCGGCGGGCGCCGCGTGGGCTGAGTATGGCTGCGCGTCTTCGCAGCGCCCCGGCACCAGAGCAACGCACCTCCGCTTGCAACTCGGATAACGCGGCGTGACGCCCCCATCAAATCCGCAAGGCTCCAATGGCGCAGCCGATACGATGGTGTCGTCGCCGGCGGATTCGGACGGAGATGCAACTCACAGCGCATACGCCGCGCAGAGCAAAACGCTCAAATTCGATGTCGCACATGCACAGCAACGCCGGCTCGGCGATTACGAACTGTTCGAGCTGATTGGCGAGGGCGGCATGGGCGCGGTGTATCGCGCGCGACAGATCAGCATGGACCGCGATGTTGCGGTGAAAGTGCTCTCGGCAAAATGGGCAGCGGCGGACTTCACCGAACGCTTTCAGCGCGAAGCCAGGAATGCCGGGCGCATGCAGCATGCGCATATCGTGCAGGTGTACGAAGTCGGCACCGCCGAAGGGCTGCATTTCTACAGCATGCGCCTCGTGCGCGGCGACAACCTCGCCGAAATGCTGCGTCGCGAAGGCAAGCTGGCGCCGGCGCGAGCGGCAGCGATGCTGATCCCTATTGCGCGTGCGATCGACTATGCCCACCACCTGGGCGTGCTGCACCTGGACCTGAAGCCGGCCAATATACTGGTCGATGAGAACACTGCCCCGCACGTTGCCGATTTCGGTCTGGCGCGCCAGCTGGAGCGGGAGCTGGCAGTCACCAGACATGAAGTGTCCGGCACGCCGAGCTACATGGCACCGGAACAGGCGACGAGCGGACCGCAAAAAATCAGCGCGGCAACCGATATCTGGGGACTGGGTGCGATTCTGTACGAACTCGTCACCGGTCAACCACCGTTTCTCGCCGAATCCGCGGAGGCGACGCTCAGGGAGGTCGTCGCAGGCAAGCTGCGCAAGCCACGCGAGATCGTTCCGAACTTGCCGCGCGACCTCGAAGCGATCATCGAAAAATGCCTTGCCCGCGACGCATCCCGCCGCTATGCGACGGCCGGCTCGCTGGCCGACGATCTGGATTCGTTCGTTGCGTGGCGACCCGTGGCGGCGCGCCCGCTCAATCCCTTGCAGCGCATCAGATACTGGGTACGCCGCGAGCCCCCGCTCGCCGTGGCGGCAGCGCTGATCCTGGCGCTGCTTGCGGGTATCGCCTTGACGCATCAATGGCGGCAGGCAGTCATTCCGGCTAAATCGATCGCCGTGCTGCCGTTCGAGAATTTGAGCGATGACAAAGCCAACGCCTATTTCGCCAGCGGCATGCAGGACGAGATTCTCACGCGGCTGGCCGGAATACACGAACTCAAAGTCATCTCGCGCACCTCGACCGAGAAATACTCCAGCCACCCGAGCGACCTCAAAACCGTCGGTCAGCAACTTGGCGTTGCCACGGTGCTTGAGGGCAGCGTGCAGAAGGCCGGAAACGCGGTGCATATCAACGTCCAGCTGATCGACACCGGCAACGACGGCCATGTGTGGGCGCAGAGCTACGATCGCGAACTCAAGGACATTTTCGCGGTCGAGCGCGAGGTCGCGCAGAATGTGGCCGATGCGCTCAAGGCGCAGCTGCAGCCACAGGAGGCGGCTCTGGTCGCGGCAGTGCCCACTGCCAATCCGGCCGCCTACGACCTGTACCTGCACGCGATGGAGCACTACAACCGCGCGCACGATCAGGATGTCCTGACGACGGCGGAATTGCCGCAGGCGATCACATTGTTTGAACAGGCGCTGGCTGCCGATCCGCAGTTTGCGCTGGCCGACGCAATGTTGGCCGACGCGCATATGCGCATGTACTTCAACGCACCCGACCGCACGGAGGCGCGACTCGCCGCGGCCAAGGCGGCGGCCGATCGCGCGCTGGCCCTGCGGCCGGCCCTTGGCGAGGCGCACTACGCGCTTGCGCTGTATCACTACTGGGGCCATCGCGACTACGCGCCTGCCATGGAGCAATTGCTGCTCGCGCGCCAGTCGCTGCCGAACAGCGCCGACGTGGCATCTAGCCTCGCGGCTATTGCCCGGCGTCAGGGTCGTTGGGACGACGCAGTCGCCGGCTTCCAGAGAGCGGCTTTGTTCGATCCGCGCAGTTCGTTTCCGCTGGACCAGCTCGGCTTCACCTATGAGAGTCTGCGCCGCTATGCCGACGCCGATCGGGCATACGCCCAGTCGGTCGCGGTGGCGCCCGACGCGGCGGATGAACGAGTCACGCATGCTCTGAACACGGCGGTGTGGAAGGGCGATCTCGTGGCATTGCGTAATTCGCTGCAGGCACTCACCCCCGGAAGCGATGCCTACATCGGCAATGCCTCCTCTTTTTACGCAGCTGCATGGTGGTCGCGCGATTACGGCGCGGCCATCAAGATCGGCCAGTCCGACGCGGCGGCCGACTGGGCCGATCAAAACAATATCGCCCTGCCGCGCGAGCTGTATCTTGCCCGCACCTACCAGGCCGCAGGCGACGAGGGCAAAGCGAAAGAGGTCTATTTGAAGGTGAGCAAGACGCTGACCGCAGCCTTGGTGCAGCGGCCGAACGCCGCCGACCTGCACCTCGGGCTCGCGTTGGCCGAGGCCGGACTCGGCAGCAAAGACGACGCTCTGAGCCAGGGCCGCCAGGCAATTGAGCTGCTGCCGGTCAGCCGCGATGCGCTTAGCGGCTCCGCCATGCTGGTCTGGATGGCCCAAGTCGAAGTGTGTCTGGGGGACAACGACGCGGCCTTCGATCACCTCCGGCAAGCGCTGGCGCAACCGAGCGGGGTGGTCATCTCATCTGCGTTGCTCAAGCTCGATCCGATCTGGGATCCGCTGCGCAAGGAT
>JAYTQX010000015.1:0-8826 GCA_043746455.1 Pseudomonadota bacterium | reverse complement strand
TGGCTGCCACTCGCAACTGGACGCCCGAGGCCACCGAGCAGGCGCGCGCCCTGTTCCCGATGCCGGCCGATGAGCGGTCCATCGCCGGGCGCGCGATCCTGGCGCGAAAGACAATCGCGGTTGAAGACCTCTTGTCCGATCCGCAGTTTGGCTTGGCGCGGTTCGCCAAAACCGGCGGCTGGCGGCGGATGGTCAGCGCGCCGATGCTGAAGGACGGCGTGCCGGTGGGCGCCATCAACGTCGCCTGGTCCGACCCCGGCCAGACGCCACAGCGCCAGCTCGACCTGCTCCAGACCTTCGCCGACCAGGCCGTGATCGCGATCGAGAACGTACGCCTGCTCAACGAGACGCAGGAAGCGCTGGAGCGGCAAACGGCGACCGCCGAGATCCTGAAGGTCATCGCGAGTTCGCCGTCCGACGTGCAGCCGGTATTCGAGGCAATCGCAACCAATGCCATGCGGTTGTGCGGTGCCACCATGGGGGCGCTGTTCACATTTGACGGGGACCTCATGCGGATCGGGGCGGTACGTGACGAGAGCGACAACCTCGACGCGCTCGAGACGATGCGGCGGATCTTTCCATCCACGCTCAAGGAGTTGGGCGAAACCAGCACCAACGCTCGCGCCATCCTGAGCCGCGCTCCTGTTTACATTGCGGATATCCACGAACACCCGAACTATGTCCACGGCCGGTTTGGGAAGATGTGGGGCTATCGCAGCATCGTTTCCGTGCCGATGCTCCGGGACGGCAACCCGATCGGGACGATCACTCTCACTGGCCCGCGACCCGGTATGTTCTCCGACCGGCACATGGCAGTGCTGGGTACTTTCGCCGACCAGGCGGTGATCGCGATCCAGAACGCGCGGCTGTTCAACGAGACGAAGGAGGCGCTGGAGCGGCAGACGGCCACTTCGGAAGTGTTGCAAGTCATCAGCGGCTCTGTGTCGGACACTCAACCCGTGTTCGAGCGAATTCTGAATAGCACGATGCGGATTTTTGGTTGCACGGGAACGGCCATTTTCCTCGCTCCCGGAGACGGAAAGTTGCATTTTGCGGCCGGGACGGGCACGGCCGTGACGGAAATCGCCGCGATGTACCCGCTGCCGCTGGAGGAGACCTCCGGATTCGTGGTGATCAACGAGCGTCGTCAGGTGTGTTTCCCGGACGTGATCGGTGGACCCGACGTCCCGGCCAGCCTGCGCCGATCGGGCGAAGTGCAAGGCAATTTCTCCATCGTGATCACGCCGCTGCTATGGAATGGCGAAGCCATCGGGATGATCGGAGTCAGACGCGAACCGAACGCCACCTTCAACGACAAGGAGCTGAGCCTGCTTCGCACTTTCGCTGACCAGGCCGTGATCGCGATCCAGAATGCCCGACTGTTCAACGAGACCAGGGAAGCCCTGGAGCGCCAGACTGCCACCGCCGAAGTGCTGAAGGTCATCAGCGGTTCGATGACCGACGCCGCGCCGGTGTTCGAGAAGATTCTCGAGAGCTGCGAGCGACTGTTCTCAGGGACCGAGCAGGGCATCATCCTGATCGACAAGGACAACGAGCTGATGCAAATCGGAGCCCATCGCGGTTCCGCTCGCGCAGGTCTCGACCAGATATTTCCCACGAAACTCACGGACAACGCGGTGCACAGCGCGATTCGGGAGCATCGAGTGTTGAGTTACGCCGACATCCTGGAGGGCGCGGACGTACCCAAGGATCTGCGCGCGATTGCGCGTCGGCTGGAAATAGGCAACTACTCTCAGTTGTTCGCGCCCATGCAGTGGGAAGGCGAAGGCATCGGTGCGGTCTACATCATTCGCCAGCCGCCCACCGCGTTCTCCGACAAGGAGGTCGCCCTGCTGGAGACCTTCGCCGACCAGGCCGTCATCGCGATCCAGAATGCGCGGCTGTTCAACGAGACGAAGGAGGCGCTGGAGCAACAAACGGCGACCGCACAAGTCCTCCAGGTCATCTCCCGGTCCACGTTCGATCTGGGACCGGTCTTCGACACGCTCGTCAAGAATGCGGCGCGCCTGTGCGGCGCAAAGACCGGTGCGATATTCAGGCGCGACGGGGACCTGATGCAGGCGGCCGCCTGGGAAGGAGCCGGCGCCGCGATGGTGGAATTCCTTCGCAGCAACAGCATTGCGCTGGACCGTCAGACCGCGACGGGCCGTGCGGCCAGTGAGGGGCGCACCATTCAGGTCCTGGATGCGATGAACGACCCCGAGTACAGCTACGGCGGGCTATCGATCGAAAAATATCGCACAGTCATTGCCGTGCCGTTGATGCGCGACGGTCAGGCGATCGGGTCGTTCACGCTCTGGCGCCACCATGTCGAGGCGTTCACGCCACGCCAGATTGCGCTCGTCGAGACGTTCGCCGACCAGGCCGTGATCGCGATCGAGAACGTGCGCCTGTTCAACGAGACCAAGGAGGCGCTGGAGCGGCAGACGGCGACCGCGGATGTGCTGCAGGTGATCAGCAAGTCGGTTGCCGACGCGCGGCCGGTCTTCGAAAAGATTACAGAAAGCTGCCAGCGCCTCTTCAACGGCTCACAGGTCGGAATCAATCTCTTGCGGCCTGACGAATTTATCGACTTGGCCGCTTATGTTGGCCCGGGTGAAGCAGAACTCCGGGCGATGTATCCCGTTCGCATGGATGACGAGTCCGGTACGGCCTTGGTCATTCGGGAGCGGCGCGCAGTGCACTGGCCGGATGCGCTCGCCGGAGACGATGTGCCGGGTGCGGTGAGGCGCGGCTCCGAACTTAGCGGCGCCCGTTCGGCCGTCTTCGCGCCGCTGGTGTGGGAGGGCCGCGGCATCGGCGCCATATTCGTGTCCAGAAGCACGGTTTCTCCGTTCTCGGACCATGAGATCTCGCTGCTCAAGACCTTCGCCGACCAGGCGGCGATCGCAATCCAGAACGCACGGATGTTCAACGAGACCAAGGAGGCGCTGGAGCGTGAAACCGCGACTGCGGAAATCCTGCGCGTCATCAGCCAGTCGCCCACGGATGTGCGGCCGGTGTTCAACGCGATCGTGACCACGGGCGTGAAGCTGATTGCGAGCGACTCGGCATTCTTGATGCGATGTGACGGCAGCACCTTCTCAGTGGTGGCTTGGGCCACGCCGGACGGCCTCATGCCGGACATGGGGCTTGGCGCCATGCCCGTCGATCCGACGGCCAACTTTCCATCGCGCGTCATCGTGGAGAAAAAGTTGTTGCACCTGCCCGATTGGTCAGCCATCGAATTGCCCGAACACGAGCGCAACGTCCGTGACAAATTCGGTGTGCATGCCGGGCTGTATCTGCCGCTCATGCGCGAGGGCGAGTGCGTCGGCCTGCTGACCTTCGCAAAGAACCGGATCGGCGCCTTCAGCGACAAGGAAATCGCACTGGCCGAATCTTTCCGCGACCAGGCGGTGATTGCCATCGAGAACGTGCGCCTGTTCAACGAGACCAAGGAGGCCCTGGAGCAGCAGACGGCGACGACGGAAATCCTGCGCGTCATCAGCGACTCACCCACCGATGCGACACCGGTGTTCGACGCCATCGCCGAACGCGCACGGATTCTGTGCGGGGCGCTCGTGGGTGCCACCACCCGTTTCGACGGCGAATTGCTTCAGTTGGTCGGCTTTCACGGCACCACCCCGGACGCCGAAGCTGCCATGCGCGCCACGTTTCCGGTCAAGCCGGATCCAGGCACCCTCAACGGCCGGTGCTTCCTCGCAGGCGCCCCGGTGCAGATTGTCGATACCGAACTCGAACCGGGTTACAAGCTGACCGGCATTGCGAAAGCGGGAGGCTTTCGAAGCGCGTTGGCCGTCCCGATGCTCCAAGGCTCCAAGGTCATCGGCACTATCGGCGTGGGGCGCAAGGACCCCCGGCGAGTTTTCCCAGAAGATGATCTCGCTGCTGCAGACCTTCGCCGATCAGGCCGTAATCGCGATCGAAAATGTGCGGCTGTTCAACGAGACCAAGGAGGCGCTGGAGCAGCAGACCGCCACCTCGGAAGTGCTGCAGGTGATCAGCAGTTCGGTGTCGGATACGCAACCCGTGTTCGAGCGCATCCTCGAAAGCACGATGCGGCTCTTTCATTGCAGGGAAACGGCGATCTTCCTGGCCCCCGGCGATGGGCAGTTGCATTTTGCGGCTGGGACAGGCACCGCTGTGACCGAACTCGCCGCGAATTACCCGCAGCCGTTGGGCCAGACCTCCGGAGCCCTCGTGATCAGCGAGCGCCGGCAAATGTATTTTCCGGACGTGATGAACGGCCTCGACGTGCCGCCCAGTCTGCGCCGGGCGGGTGAAGTGCAGGGCAATTTCTCGATCGTGGTGACGCCGATGCTGTGGAATAGCGAGGCCATCGGCCTGATCGCGGTCAGGCGCGAACCGAACGCCACCTTCAACGACAAGGAGCTAAATCTGCTGAGGACCTTCGCCGACCAGGCCGTGATCGCGATCCAGAACGCGCGGCTATTCAACGAAACCAAGGAGGCGCTAGAACAGCAGAAGGCCGCCGCCGAAATACTGAGCGTGATCAGCAACTCCGTCTCCGACACCAAGCCGGTATTCGACAAGATCCTCGCAAGCGGCAAGCACCTGTTCGGCAGCGACGAGATGGACGTCCTGCTGGTGGACGATGCCGGCCAGCTGCAGATCGCAGCCTACGAAGGCAAGGTGCACGATGCCGTGGCTGCCACCTTCCCGGCGCCGGTGGAGAAAACACCTGCGGGCCGCGCCATCCGTGAGCGGCGGGTGGTGCACTGGCCCGACGTGATCAACGGAACCGACGTACCGAATGTCGTGCGCCGGGTGTCCAAGATCGCCGGCTACCAGTCGATGGCGTTCGCGCCGATGCTGTGGGAGGACCGCGGCATCGGGGCCATTGGCGTAGCGCGGTCGAGCGGCGCGTTCACGGTAAAGGAGCTGGCGATGCTGCAGACCTTCGCCGACCAGGCCGTGATCGCGATCCAGAACGCGCGGCTATTCAACGAGACCAAGGAGGCGCTGGAGCAGCAGACCGCTTCGGCCGAGGTACTGCAGGTCATCAGCAACTCGATGGCCGACGCCGCGCCGGTGTTCGACAAGATCCTCGACAGTTGCCGGCACCTGTTCGCCATTGAGCAGCTGGGTATCTTCCTGCTCGGCGATGATGAGCTGGTGCATGCGGTCGCATGGCGCGGCTCGGCGCTCGACGCCATGGTGCGTACCTTCCCCAAGCCGCTCGATCAGACCATCACGTCGCGGGTCATCCGCACGCGGCGCCCCGTTCACGTGCCCGACGCGGCCGCCATGCCCGATGCACCGGCCGCGGTGCGCAGCATTGTCGAAATCATCGGAAACCACTCGGCCGCGTGCGTGCCGATGCTGTGGGAGGATCGCGCAATCGGCTCGATCGTGATGCTGCGCCAGCCACCCAAGCCGTTCTCAGAGAAGGAGATCGCGCTGCTCAAGACCTTCGCCGACCAGGCGGTGATCGCGATCCAGAACGCGCGGCTGTTCAAGCAGACCCAGGAAGCTCGCGCTCAAGCCGAAGGTGCTCGTCTGCAAGCCGAGACCGCGAACGAAGCCAAGAGCGCGTTCCTGGCGACAATGAGCCACGAGATCCGCACGCCGATGAACGCGGTGATCGGCATGAGCGGGCTGCTGCTCGACACGCCGCTCAACGACGAGCAGCGCGACTATGCGGCCACCATCCGCGACAGCGGCGACACGCTGCTGACCATCAGCAACGACATCCTCGACTTCTCCAAGATCGAAGCCGGGCGCATGGACATCGAGGCCCAGCCCTTCGACCTGCGCGATTGCGTCGAGTCCGCGCTGGATCTGGTGAGCGCGCGCGCGACCGAGAAGCATCTGGACACCGCCTACCTGTTCGAGGGCGACGTGCCCGCCGGCATCCGCGGCGACGTGACGCGGCTGCGGCAGATCATCTTCAACCTGCTGGCCAATGCGGTGAAGTTCACCGAACAAGGCGAGGTGGTGGTCAGCGTGACCGCATCGCCCGTGGCAGCCGGCGAGGTCGAGCTCACTTTCGCCGTGCGCGACACCGGCATCGGCCTCACGCCCGAAGGCATGGGACGGCTGTTCCAGTCGTTCTCGCAGGCGGATTCGTCCACTACGCGCAAGTACGGCGGCACAGGCCTGGGGCTCGCCATCAGCAAGCAGCTGGCCGAGCTGATGGGGGGTCGCATGTGGGCCACCAGCGACGGGATCGGCAAGGGGGCGACATTCCACTTCACGATTCGCGCGCCGCTGGCGGAGTTGCCGCCGCAGAACCGGCGCGAGTTCATCGGCACCCAGCCCGAACTGCAGGGGCGGCGCGTGCTGGTGGTGGACGACAACGCCACCAATCGGCGCGTGTTGAACCTGCAGATGGGCAAGTGGGGCATGGTGCCGCGCGACACAGAGTCGCCGACGCAAGCGCTGCGCTGGGTCGAAGAGGGAGAGGACTTCGACCTTGCAATCCTCGACATGCACATGCCCGAGATGGACGGCCTGCAGCTCGCTCGACGCATACACGCCAGCCGGCCGGGCCTGCCGCTGGTGCTGTTCAGCTCGCTCGGCCGGCGCGAGACGGGCGACACCGAAGGCCTGTTCAGCGCCCACCTGGCCAAGCCGGTGCATCAGTCGCAGCTGTTCGACACGCTGGCGGGCCTGTTCGCGCAGGACCTCGCGCCCAAGGAAATCAAAGTGGCCAAGCCTAGGACCGACCCGGAAATGGCGGCGCGCCACCCGCTGCGCATCCTGCTCGCCGAAGACAACGTGGTAAACCAGAAGCTCGCCATGCGCCTGTTGCAGCAGATGGGCTATCGCGCCGACCTGGCCAGCAACGGCATCGAGGCCATCGAGAGCGTGCAACGCCAGCCCTACGATGTGGTGCTGATGGATGTGCAGATGCCGGAGATGGACGGACTGGAGGCATCGCGCCGCATCACCGGCCAATGGTCACCAGGCAAGCGCCCACGCATCGTGGCGATGACCGCCAACGCGATGCAGGGCGACCGCGAGATGTGCCTGGCCGCGGGCATGGACGACTACATCACCAAGCCGATCCGGGTTGACCAGCTGGTCGAAGCGTTGATGCGCGTTCCGGCGCGGCCGGAGTAAATCGAATCAGGAGTGGTTAGAATATGGACGAATCGGTTATCGACCAGGCTGTCTACACCGAGCTTCAGGAGACGGCCGGTGCCGAGTTCGCAGCCGAACTGGTGGGCACCTTTCTCGAAGAGGCACCCGGCATGCTGGCCGAGTTGCGCAACGCGCGTACGGCAAGCGACGCCGAACGGTTCAGGCGAGCAGCGCATTCGATCAAATCGAACGCCAACACGTTCGGGGCTTCAAAGCTCGCTGCACTGGCCCGCGATCTGGAACTCAAGGGCCTGGATGCCGAGTACACGCGTGCGGCAACGGCGCTTTCGGCCTTGCGCGATGGTTGACGCAATCGCGCGCCTGCTGATCGTCGACGACAACAAGGTCAACCGCCTGCTGCTCTCGCGCAGCGTGGAGATGCAGGGCCACCGCGCCGCGCTGGCCGAGAACGGCCGTGTCGCGCTCGAGATGCTCGGGCGCGAAACATTCGACCTGCTGCTGCTCGATATCGAGATGCCCGAGATGGACGGCTTTGGCGTGCTCGAGCAGCTCAAGGCCGATCTTCTGTTGCGCGACCTGCCGGTGATCGTGACCTCGTCGGTCGAGGGGCTGGACAACATCGTGCGCTGTATCGGCCTGGGCGCCGAGGACTACCTGCCCAAGCCGGTGAACCCGGTGCTGCTGAAGGCACGCATCGGCGCGAGCTTGGAAAAGAAGCGCCTGCGCGACCAACTGCGCGACATGGTGCGACGCTTTGCCACCTCCGAAGTCGCGCAAGACATGCAGCAATCGGGCTTTGCGCTCGGTGGCAAGCGCGTGCACGCGTCGGTGATGTTTTCCGACATCCGTGGTTTCACCACGCTCGTGGAGTCGCAGCCGCCCGAAGAAACGATCGAACTGCTCAACACTTACTACACGCTGATGTTCGAGGCCATCAGTAGCCAAGGCGGGGTGGTCAACCAGATGATCGGCGACGGGCTGATGGCGCTGTTCGGCGCGCCGCTGCCGCTGGACGATTGCGCCGGCAGCGCGGTGGCCGCGGCGCAGGAGATGATCGAGCTCATCGACCAATTCAACCTGGAGCGCAGCGCGGCGCACAAGCCAACGATCCACATCGGCATCGGCATCGCCACCGGCGATGTCGTGGCCGGCTATACCGGCACGCAGCAGCGCGCCACCTACACCTGCATTGGCGACACCGTGAACCTGGCGGCACGATTGGAGGCGCATACCAAGGTCGCGGGGCGCGGCATTCTGATCGACGCGGCAACGCGGCATGGCTTGGGGGCAGGTGTGCTGCTCATTGCGCTCGGCGACGTGCAGTTCAAGGGCAAGTCGGCGGCGGAGCCGGTCTATGCCGTCGCGCTTGCTCAAACGTGTGTTTGAACCTAAATCCGCAGTTCATTCACCGCCAAGGACGCCAGGGACGCAAAGGAAGTCGATAGGCATGCCTGACCGAACTCACCCGAAGGGTGAAGGTGCTGCGGGATGCATTCATTTGTTTTCCTTAGGCTGAAGTTCCAGGCGAATTTGCGTTGCCCGAGGGGCACAAGCGCGAATGTAGATGGCTGATATTTGAGCTGGTTGTTGGTGCAACATGTAGCCATGTAATGTGCTTGACATCGCTGCATGGGTGTGTATCATGTAGCCATGCATATCGATGTCGTCCCGAACCGTGGCTCGCGCCCTGCCTATCTGCTGCGCGAGTCCTATCGCGAGGGCAACCGCGTCCAC
>JAYTQX010000014.1:0-2347 GCA_043746455.1 Pseudomonadota bacterium | reverse complement strand
CGCTCGTCGAAGAAACGGTGGCCGAGCCCATGCCCGCGATATTCCTTGAGCAAAACCGACTCACCGAAATAGAACACATCGGTCAGCGCAATTCCGCGCTGGACAAACGGCTTCTGGAACGAATCGGTTTCATCCGTCAGCGGAATGCCGGTCGACGCACCGATCACGCGCTCGCCATCGAATGCAAGTACGAACAGACTCTCCGGCGACTTCGCGTAGGTCGCCAGATATTTTTTCTCGTAGTCGCGATCGCCCACGTAAAGGTAAGGCCAGTCGCGAAATACTGCGATGCGCAGCGCGGCCACCGCGTCCAGGTGCGGCGCTACATCGGCGCCGGTGAAGGTTTGGACCTGAATCATCTCTCTACGTTAACGAATCCTGCAGACTGGAAAGGCGTTGACAAGGTCGCGGCGGCGATCAATCCGCTAGACACGGTCAATCGGACACGGTGACGATTGAGCCAAACAATTGCCCCGCAGAATGCAGATACTAGGCGCCACATCGGAGGCATGCGAGAATTTAAGCATGAAAGTCAGGGAACTCGTGGCCCTCGTGGAAGCTGATGGATGGCAACTTGTGCGTCAGAAAGGCAGTCATCGCCAATTTCAGCATCCGCGCAAACCAGGTACGGTCACAGTCTCGGGTAACTCCGGTGTCGACGTTCCGCCGGGCACGTTGAACAGCGTTTTGAAGCAAGCCGGTCTCAAGCAGTAAGGTGAGGTCTATGCGCTATATGGTTGTAGTTGAAGAGGGCTCGTCAAGCTTCGGCGCGTACGTGCCGGATCTTCCTGGTTGCGTGGCCGTGGGTGAATCGCAGGAGGAAGTTCTGAAACTTATCCAGGAGGCAATCGAGTTTCACCTGGAGGGGCTAAAGGAGGAGGGGCAATCCATTCCCCCGCCGCACTCGTCGAGTGCGTTTATTGAAATCAAAGCCGCCTGAGATGGGGAAGTCTCTTTTTACTCCGACTTTAAAACGTCAACGCCGCGCCCACTGCGCCGCACCCTGCCCCGCGATGCGCCCGCTGGCAAAGCACGCGGTCAACAGATAGCCGCCGGTTGGCGCTTCCCAATCGATCATCTCGCCGCTGCAGAAAACGCCGGGTATATTTTTCAGCATCAAGTTTTCATCAAGCGCCTCAAAGCTCACGCCGCCGGCCGTACTGATCGCTTCATCGAGCGGGCGCGCGCATCGCAGGCGTAATGGCAAGGATTTGATAGTCGCTGCGAGACGCTCCGAATCCTGCATCTCGGTCTTGCTCAGCATTTCGTAGAGCAGCCCGGCCTTGGCGCCATCGATACCCGCCTGACGGCGCAAATACTCGCTCAGGCTGCGGCTGCCACGCGGGCGCGCGAGGTCGCGCGCGAGACGCTGCGCGTCGCGGCCGGGCGCAAGGTCGAGGCGAATCTCGACACTTCCATCTGCCGCAATCGCATCACGCAGCTGCGCGCTGAGCGCATAGATCAGGCTGCCTTCGACACCGGTCTCGGTAATCACGAACTCGCCCTGCCGGCGCTCGGCCGTGCCGTCGGCATCATGCCATTCGATGACAACGGGTTTGACTGGCTGGCCTGCGTGCCGCTTGGCAAAGTGTTCGCTCCAGCCGTTGTTGGCGCCGCCGACATCGAAACCGCAATTGGATGGCTGCAGCGGCGCGATGGCGACTTGACGCTGTTCCAGCAGCGGTACCCAGCTGGCGTCCGAACCGAGCACCGGCCAGCTGCCGCCGCCGAGCGCGAGCACGACCGCATCGGCATGCGCGGTTCTTTCATCGTCGTCATGCGCGAAGCGCAGCGCGCCGTCGTCGCTCCAGCCGAGCCAGCGATGATGCATGTGAAATACGACGCCGCTCGCGCGCAGGCGGCGCACCCAGCCGCGCAGCAACGGCGCCGCCTTGAGATCGCTCGGAAATACGCGGCCGGAACTGCCGACAAAAGTCTCCACCCCAAGACCGCGCGCCCATTCGCGCAACGCATCCGCACCGAACTGCGCGAGCCATATGCGGATTTCCCCTTCGCGTACACCGTAGCGCGCGACGAATGCATCGAAATTTTCCGAATGGGTCAGATTGAGGCCACCCTTGCCCGCAATCAGGAATTTTCGGCCGACCGAACCCATGCGGTCGTAGACATGCACCTCGACGCCGGCCGCGCGCGCAACTTCGGCCGCCATCAAACCAGCCGGGCCGCCGCCGACAATCGCAACCGTCGGCGCGGCGCGGACGCTGGCGTCGCCCCGATCAACCGGGTCGTGCGGCGTCATGGCGATCTCTCATTGCATTTACCCATCGATGGTTCGCGCCGACTGCGCATTCCGGTCAATGGTAACAATCAAACAGGACGCAGCGTT
>JAYTQX010000013.1:0-3026 GCA_043746455.1 Pseudomonadota bacterium | reverse complement strand
GATGACCACGCTGGCAGCCTTGTTCGGCGCATTGCCGCTGATGCTCGGCACCGGTGTGGGTTCGGAGCTGCGCCATCCGCTCGGCATCACCATCGTTGGCGGCATGATCGTCAGCCAGGTGCTCACGCTGTTCACGACGCCGGTGATCTACCTGGCGTTCGATAGGCTGGCGGGACGCGTATCGAGTCGTTTCGACGCCGGCGCCGAAGCGCAGGCCGAGGTTGCGCCGTCGTGAGCAACCGGTTCTCAAGTCTCTCCGAGCCGTTTATCCGCCGCCCGGTGGCGACGACCCTGCTCACGATCGGCATTGCGCTGGCCGGCATGGTGGCGTTCGGCCTGCTGCCGGTATCGGCGTTGCCGCAGGTGGACTATCCGACGATTTCGGTGGGTGCCTCGCTGCCCGGCGCCAGCCCGGAGACGATGGCGACGTCGGTCGCAACCCCGCTGGAGCGCCAGCTTGGCCGCATTGCCGGGGTGACCGAAATGACGTCGTCGAGCGCGCAGAGTTCCACGCGCATCACCCTGCAGTTCGACCTGAGTCGCGATATCGACGGCGCCGCGCGCGATGTGCAGGCCGCGCTCAACGCGGCCTTGGCGCAGCTGCCGAGCGTGCCCACCAATCCGCATTACCGCAAGGCCAATCCGGCCGATGCGCCAATCCTGATTCTGGCGCTGACCTCGAAAACCTTGAACACGGGACAGATTTACGATTCGGCATCCACGGTCGTGGCGCAGAAGATTTCCCAGGTGCAAGGCGTCGGCCAGGCGACGCTAGGCGGCGCCACCGCGCCGGCCGTACGAGTCGATCTGAATCCGACCGCGTTGAACAAGTACGGCATCGCGCTGGATACGGTGCGCATCGCCTTGGCGAACGCCAACGCGAACCGGCCCAAGGGCTTCATCGAGGAGGGCGACAAGCATTGGCAGATTTATACCAACGACCGGACCACCCTGGACTCGAATGAGTACAAGGACATGATCGTTGCCTGGAAGGACGGTGCGGCCGTGCGCTTGTCCGATGTGGCCAACGTGACCGATTCGGTGCAGGACATCCGCAATCTGGGCTTGTTCAACGGCCAGCCGGCGGTGCTGGTCATCATCAACAAGCAGCCGAATGCGAACGTCATCGAGACGATCGACAGGATACTGGCGCTGTTGCCGCAGCTGCGCGCAGCGATTCCCGCCGATATCCAGATCGATATCGCGGTCAATCGCACGACCACGATCCGCGCTTCGCTGCACGATGTCGAGACCACCCTGATCATCGCCGTGATCCTGGTCATTCTGGTGGTCTTCGTGTTTCTGCGCAGCTGGCGTGCAACGCTGATTCCCGCGGTCGCCGTGCCGGTCTCGCTGATCGGTACGTTCTCCATCATGTATCTGGCCGGATTCAGTCTGGACATCCTGTCGCTGATGGCGCTCACCGTGGCCACGGGCTTCGTCGTCGACGATGCGGTGGTCGTGCTGGAGAATATCTCGCGGCACATGGAAGCGGGCATGTCGCGCATGGATGCCGTGCTGCTCGGCGCGCGCGAGGTCGGTTTCACGGTGTTGTCGATGAGCCTCTCGCTGATCGCGGTATTCATTCCGATCCTGCTGATGGGTGGCCTGGTCGGACGTTACTTCCGCGAATTCTCGGTCACCCTGTCGGTCGCGATCGTGGTTTCCCTGCTGGTTTCGCTGACCACGACGCCGATGATGTGCTCGCGTCTGCTGCGCCACGATGCGCAGCGTGAGCCCGGAAAATTCTTCGCGCTCAGCGAGCGCGTATTCAAGCGCATGCTGGCTGTCTACGAGCGCACGCTCGGCTGGGCGCTGACGCGACCGTTATTGATGATGTTCACCTTGTTCGTGACCGTGTGCTTGAATATATTTTTATACATTTATGTGCCAAAAGGGTTCTTCCCGACCGAGGACACGGGTTTCCTGGTTGGCGGCGTGCAGGCCGATCAGAGCATCTCGTTCCAGCTGATGTCGAAGAAGCTGGTCGAGTTCATGAAAATCGTCAAGAGCGATCCAGCGGTCGCCAATGTCGTCGGCTTCACCGGCGGCGGTCAGCGCAACGGCGGCTTCGTTTACGTCGCCCTCAAACCGCTGGCCGAGCGCGGCATCGCTGCCGATGGCGTGGTCGGCCGCCTGCGCGGCAAGCTTGGCAATGTGGCCGGCGCGCAACTGTTTCTGCAACCAGCGCAGGACATCCGCGTCGGCGGTCGGCAGAGCAACGCGGCTTATCAGTACACGCTGCAGAGCGACAGCCTCGACGATCTGCGCGCTTGGCAGGACAAGATTCGCGAGGCCTTCATGAACATGCCGGAGCTCGCCGACGTCAACTCCGATGCGGCGGCAAAGGGCCTGGAGACGGCGCTGACCTGCGACCGCGCGACCGCCGCGCGTCTCGGGGTGACAACGCAGGCCATCGACAACGTGCTCAACGATGCCTTCAGCCAGCGTACTGCATCCACCATTTACACGGCCTTGAACCAGTACTTCGTGATCATGGAAGTGGCGCCGCAGTTTCTGCAGAGCCCTGAGTCGCTCAAGGATATCTACGTGAAGAGCACCTCGGGCAACATGGTGCCGCTGTCGGCGTTCGCCAGCTACGGGTTCAGCACCACGCCGCTGGCGGTGAACCATCACGGTCAGTTCGTCTCCACCACCATTTCCTTCAATCTTGCCGATGGCGTCAGCCTCGGCGATGCTTCGGATGCGATCACCAAGACGATGTCGCGGCTCGGCGTACCGGTCAGCATCCACGGCGGATTCGCCGGCAACGCGAGCGCCTTCCAGCAGGGCCAGAGCAGTCAGCCCTGGTTGATACTGGCCGCGCTGCTGGCGATCTATATCGTGCTCGGCATGCTCTACGAGAGCTATGTGCATCCGCTGACCATTCTTTCGACCCTGCCGTCGGCCGGCGTCGGCGCAATCCTCGCCCTGCTCGTGTGCCGTACCCAGTTCACCGTGATTGCGTTCATCGGCGTGATCCTGCTGATCGGCATCGTCAAGAAGAACGCGATCATGATGATCGA
>JAYTQX010000012.1:0-4165 GCA_043746455.1 Pseudomonadota bacterium | reverse complement strand
ACGCCGATGATGCACATCATTCCCGGCGGCGCGACCGCGCGACCGTTCGTGACGCATCACAACGCGCTCGATCTGGATCTGTATCTGCGTGTCGCGCCTGAGCTGTATCTGAAGCGGCTTACCGTCGGCGGTTTCGAACGTGTCTATGAGATCAACCGCAATTTTCGCAACGAGGGCGTGTCGACGCGGCACAATCCCGAATTCACCATGCTCGAGCTGTATCAGGCCTATGCCACCTACAACGAGATCATGGACCTGACCGAAGCGATGGTGCGCAGCGCGGCCGCCGACGTGGTCGGACGCACCGCACTGACCTGGGAAGGCCGCGAAATCGATGTCGGCCCGGCCTTCAAGCGCTGGAAGATGGAAGACGCCGTGCTCGAACACAACCCGCAGATCGCGCGCGCCGACTTGCGTGATCGCCCGAGGCTCGCGGCACATGCGCAGGCGCTTGGCGTCCACGTCAAGGCCGAGTACGGCTGGGGCAAGATTTTGCTCGAAATTTTCGAGAAGACGGTCGAAGGCACGCTGGTCCAGCCGACCTACATCACGACGTATCCGACCGAAGTGTCGCCGCTGTCGCGCGCGAACGATGCCGATCCGGGCGTGACGGACCGTTTCGAGCTGTTCATCGGCGGCAAGGAAATCGCCAATGGCTTTTCCGAACTCAACGACCCCGAGGACCAGGCAGAACGGTTCCGCGCGCAGGTCAACGCCAAGGATTCCGGCGACGACGAAGCGATGCATTTCGACGCGGACTATATCCGTGCCCTCGAAATCGGCCTGCCGCCGACCGGTGGACTAGGCGTCGGCATCGACCGGCTGGTGATGCTGCTTGCCGATGTGCCGTCCATTCGCGACGTGTTGCTGTTTCCGTATATGAGACCTGAGGCAATTTGATTTCGTCAGGAGGCGTCATGGGCAAGCGTGATCCACGAGTCGACGCGTATATCGCCAAATCCGCTGCGGTCGCACAGCCG
Organism: Pseudomonadota bacterium; assembly: GCA_043746455.1. Taxonomy (GTDB): domain Bacteria; phylum Pseudomonadota; class Gammaproteobacteria; order Xanthomonadales; family Rhodanobacteraceae; genus Rudaea. Next base: position 3,185 of record JAYTQX010000012.1, on the reverse strand, counting down.
GTGATGGCGCATTTGCGCGAACTGATCCACGAGGCCTGCCCCGAGGTCGAGGAAACGCTCAAGTAGAGCATGCCATCGTTCACCTACCATGGAATTCTCTGCGGCTTCGCGGCGTTCAAGGAGCATGCGGCGTTCGGGTTCTGGAAGGGCAGGTTGTTGTTCGACAGCGATGGCAAGCATGAGGCGGCGATGGGCCATTTCGGGCGGATCACTTCGCTCAAGGATCTGCCATCCAAGAAAGTGTTGATCGGCTACGTCAAGCAGGCGATGAAGCTCAACGCCGAGGGCAGCAAGGTCGAAAAACCGAAGAGCGCACCCAAACCGCCGCCCACCGCACCCGCCGATTTGCTGGCAGCGCTCAAAAAGGACAAGCAGGCGCAGGCGACGTTTGCAGCGTTCAGCTCCAGCGCGAAGCGCGAATACGTCGACTGGATCACCGAGGCCAAGCGCGCGAGGACACGCGCGCGAAGCGGCTCGTGCAGGCCGTCGAATGGATGGCCGAGGGCAAGCAGCGGAACTGGAAGTACATGAACTGCTGAAGCCAGCACTCGCGGCGTACGCGACTTTCAACTACGCAGTCATTTCGCCTCCTTCCGGTACAAGCCGTCGAACGACGTCGTCCAGGTCTTGCCGCCATCGTCGGATTGTTCCCAGTGCTGGCGCACGCTGCCGTCGGCGTTCGGCGTCCAGGTAATGCGCTGCAGTTGCGGCTTTCCGGTTTTCGGATTCGTCTGCGTGCCGGCAAGCACCATCTTGCCGTGATCGATGCCGCCTGCCAGCCAGAGCGTCGGACCGCCGGAGTTGTCGATCCAGAATTGCTGCCAGTGTTTCGTGTCGGTATCCCAGGCGTTGTAGCTGACGCCATTGGAACCCGAGCTGCCTTGCCAGTGCTCGGCTATGCCGCAGCCATCGTTGATCGATTCGATCCGGCTGTGACCGACGATCTTGTCCTGCGGATTGCGCACTTCCCAATGACCGATCCAGAAATCGAACTGATGCTGTTCGACCATGCTCGCCGGGCAACCGAATGCTGGCGGACTCGTCGCAGCGAAGGTGGTCGAGTGGGTGATCAGGATCGCGAAAATCAATAGTGCACGCATGGGTATCTCCGAGGGCGACGAATGGATGATCAGGAAGCAGGCGAGCCTGTCGCGCCGCAAAGCTTGTCGAGCTGAACTTTGGGCGCACGCAGCGAATTGTCGACGTAGTAATCGACCAGCGACTTGACGAAACGCGGATCGGTGTCGCCGAGTAGCAGCTTTGCATCGGCGATCCAGCCGTCGATGCAGACCTTCTTGTCCTTGCTGCTTGCAGTGCAGGTGAACAGATTGTCGTAGGCCTTGCGATAGGTCTCGAATTGCGCGCGCGACATCCGCGCGCCGTGACCGGGCACCAGCGTCTTGAAATCCGTGTGCGCCAGATCGTCGAGCGCGCTCTTCCAATGCGCGGGACAAGCCGTGTCGAGAAACGGCACGGGCAGGGTGACGAGATCGCCCGCGGCAAGCACGCGCGTCTTTGGGTCGAACACCCACACGTCGCCGGCGGTGACCGCATGCGATTCGAGGTGCAGCACAAAGTCGCGGCCCGTGATGCGCCGTGTCCGGGTCTTGTCGATGATCACGTCGGGATACAGCACATGGCCCGCGTCGATGATGGCGATTTCATCGCGCCACGGTTGTGTCTTGCTCGCGTCCTTGGCTTGCGCGATTGCGTCTTCGAGCTGTTTGCGATAACCCGCGAGAAAACCATGCATCGCATCGTCGATCGCGGCGCTCGCGAAAATCTGCACGTTGGGATAGGCAGCGCGGATGCGTGGATTGCCACCGATATGATCCAGATGCCAGTGCGAGTTGATCACCGCCTTGATCGGCAGATTCGCCTGATGCGCATAGTCGAGGATACGCTGCGTGTGCTCGGCGTGGCGTCCGCTATCCATAACGACCAGGCCGGTCGGCGTGCGGAAAATCAGGCTGTTTCCATCCGGTTGACGGTTCGGCACGAACTCGCCGGGAATCAGATCGATGCCCGGAGCGATCGGAACGATCTCGGCGGCCATCGTTGTCGAAGCGCACAGCACCAATGCGCCTGCGAGCATCATCTTTTTCATGCCTGATTCCCCATGGCAAGCAGCGCAGTGACCATACCGGTGTCGCAGCCGGCCTTGAACTGCCAGAAGTCATCGCGCAGTCGCATGCCAGCGGACATGCATGACTTCTGGGATTGTGCAGTCCGCATCAGATTCCGCAGAATGGCCGGGTTTTGACCCCATACCGAGGAAGATCCGATGCGTAGCCTTTGTTCCCTGCTTGCTTTGACTGCGGTGCTGACCCTCAACACCCTCGCGTTCGCCGCTGATGACGAGCCGGCGAAGGACGCCAAATCGGAACCGAAAAAGGAAGAGGCCACTAAGCCTGAAAAGCTCGCGCCGAAGCAGGTCGAAACCGAAGGCAGCGTGGACGTCGAGGGCAAACGCATCGACTACAAGGCGATTGCCGGCACCCTGATCCTCGACGACAAGAAGGGCAATGGCACAGCGAGCATTTTCTACGCGGCATATTTCAAGAAGGGCGTGGAGCCCTCACGCCGGCCGATCACGTTCATCTACAACGGCGGCCCGGGCTCGGCCACGGTGTGGCTGCACATGGGCGCGTTCGGACCCAAGCGCGTGGTAACCGACGACGACCAGCACACGGCGCCGGCGCCGTATGGCCTGGTCAACAACGATTACAGCCTGCTCGATGCGAGCGACCTGGTATTCATCGATGCGCCCGGTGCTGGGTTCAGCACGTTCGCCGACAAGGAGAAGGGGCCGAAGGAATATTTCGGCGTCGATCTGGATGCGCAGGCGTTTGCCCAATTCATCGGCAAATTCATGTCGAAATACGGACGCTGGAATTCGCCGAAGTACTTGTTCGGCGAAAGCTACGGCACGACGCGCTCGGCCCTGCTCGCCAATATTTTGCAGAATGAAAAGGCGATCGATCTCAACGGCGTGATCCTGCTCTCGCAGGTACTCAACATGGCGATGCTGATCGATTTCCCGCAGATCAATCCGGGCGTCGATCTGTCCTATCAGCTCGTGCTGCCGAGCTATGCGGCGACTGCGTGGTATCACAAGAAACTGCCGAACCAGCCGGCCGACTTCAAGGCGTTCCTCGCCGAAGTCGAGCAGTTCGCGATGGGCG
>JAYTQX010000011.1:0-13268 GCA_043746455.1 Pseudomonadota bacterium | reverse complement strand
GATATCGGCACGCATGCAGGCGCCGCCTATCGCATCGATATTCCGGCCAACTGGAATGGTAGCCTGATCGTCTACTACCACGGCTATTCGATCACGCCGGTCGTATTCGAGCCGCGCGAACCGGTCTCGCCAATGTTCGATCCGCTGCTCAAGCGCGGTTATGCGGTGATTCAGTCGGCCTACTCGGCCGAGGGTTGGGCGGTCGAGCAGGGGTACGCCGACAGCGAGCGTCTGCGCCGGTACTTCGTCGCCAGGTATGGCGCGCCGAAGCGGAGCTTCGTGATGGGCATGTCGATGGGCGGTGCGCTCACTGCGATGACGATCGAGAATATGCCACAAGTATACAATGGCGCCCTGTCGTTATGCGGCGCGATCGAGCCGAGCGACCGCTTCATGCAGCGCGATTTCGCCCTGCGCGCCGCATTCGATTATTACCTTCCGAATGTTTTTGGAGCGCTGGTTCCGGTCCCGACGAATTACTTGCCGGACGCAAAAAGCGAGCGAAAGATCGCGGCCGCCTTGTCCGCAAACCCGGCCGCGATGCAGTCCCTGCTTCGCCTGTATGGTGCAGCCGATACGCGGAGTCTCGTGCCGGTGATCGAGTTCATCACCTACGAAGTCATGGAAATGCAGCAGCGCACGCATGGCAATCCGTTCGGCAACGCCGATTTCATCTATACCGGCACGGCCGACGATTTTGCGCTGAACGACGGCGTGCGCCGTTACCGTGCGGAGCCGCGCGCGCAAGCCTATATGTCACGTTGGTATGCGCCGAGCGGAAAATTGCTGCGCCCCTTGCTCGCCCTGCACGACAGCGGCGACCCGCTGATGCCGGCTTCCACTGCGTTCGAGTACGCGCTGATCGCGCAACGCGCCGGCCATGGCGACAACTTCGTGCAGCAATTCGTCAATCGCGAGGGCCACTGCGTGTTTACACCGGACGAGATCGGCCGCGCCTTCGACGAACTCGTCGATTGGGTGCGCACGGGCAAACGCCCGGCGTCAGGCAAGTTGAACTAACGATCCGGTTGCCGGTTCGTTCAACACCGCCCCATTCGTCGCAATCACCTGGGAGTAGTGTCTGCCGCTGGCCTTGATCGTGCGCTGCTGGGTGGCGAAATCGACGTGCACGATGCCGAAGCGTTTGGAGAAGCCGAGCGACCATTCGAGATTGTCGAGCAGCGACCAGGCCATGTAGCCGCGGATATCGCAACCCTGCGCGATCGCGTTGGAAACGGCAGCAAGATGCTTCTTCTGGTAGCTCACACGTAGCGGATCGTCGAGCACGCCGTTTTCCGCGACCGGCGGATCGTAGAACGCCGCCCCGTTCTCGGTGATGTAGACCGGCGGATTGCCGTAGCGGTCGCGCACCCAGGTCAGCGTGTCGGTGAGGCCCTGGGGGAAGACTTCCCAGCCGGTTTCGGTATAGGTCGCATGCTGCTTCACCGATCCGACCTTGAGCGGATAGTGGTCCGGGTCGTACCTGGTGACATTGCGCGTGTAGTAGTTGATGCCGAGATAATCGATCGGCTGCTTGATCAGCGCGAAGTCCTCCGCCGGCCACTCCGGCCATGCCTCGCCGAAGATTTCCCGCAGTTCCGCCGGATAAGTACCAAAGTATACCGGGTCGAGATATTGCCGGTTCATGTACGCATCCGCGCGTTTGACCGCGGCCAGATCTTGGGCACTTTGCGAAGCCGCGTATTTCGGCTCGAGATTCACCACGATGCCGATGGCATGCTTGCCCGTGGCACGATAGGCCTGCACGGCGGCACCGTGCGCGCGCAGCAGGTTGTGACTTGCGATCGGCGCTTCGAACTTGTTGCGGTGGCCCGGCGCAAGCGCGCCGTGCAGATAGCCGCCGTCGGTGACCACCCAGGGTTCGTTCAAGGTCGCCCATTTTTTCACGCGACCGTCGAGCTTGTTGAACATCACGTTCGCGTAGTCGGCGAACCAGGGCGCGATATCCGGATTGAGCCAGCCGCCGCGATCGTCGAGCGCGGCAGGCAGGTCCCAATGGAACAAGGTCGCGAGCGGCTCGATGCCGCCTTCCAGCAGCGCATCGACGAGCCGCTCGTAAAAGTCCAGGCCATTGGCATTGATGCGACCCCGGCCCGCGGGCAACACGCGGCTCCAGGAAATACTGAAACGATAAGCCTTGAGGCCGAGCTCGCGCATCAGCGCGATATCGGATTTCCAGCGCCGATAGTGATCGCAGGCGACATCGCCGGTGTCGCCATTGCTCATCATGCCCGGCGTGTGTGCAAAGCGCTGCCAGATGCTCGGACCCGCACCATCGGCGAGCGGCGAACCCTCGATTTGGTAGGCAGATGTCGCGGCACCCCAGAGAAAGCTTGCGGGAAATTGCACCCGTTGCGACATGCGCTGGATTCCTTGATTCACGCAAAATGAAAACGATTACATGGCAGAATAACCGAAGCGACCGGCGATTTGTAGGGAGATTCGTCCAGTGTCCGGATTGATGCGTTGCGGCATAAAATGCGGCCAATAATGCCGCTTGCCGAAGCGACAACGTGAAGCGGGAGAGATGCGCAATGGCGAGTGTAAAACTGCAACAAGTGCGCAAAGTATACGAGAACGGCCATGTCGGCGTGGCCGGGGCGAGCTTCGAGGCGCGCGCCGGCGAATTGCTGGTCCTCGTCGGTCCCTCGGGCTGCGGCAAGACGACGACGTTGCGCATGATCGCGGGTCTCGAATCGATCACCTCGGGAACCTTGTCGATCGGCGATCGCGTGGTCAACGATGTGGCGCCCAAGGACCGCGATATCGCGATGGTGTTTCAGAGCTACGCGCTGTATCCGCATATGACTGTGGCCGAGAATCTGGGGTTTGGGCTCAAGTTGCGCGGCGAATCGCGCGAGACGATCGCGCAACGTGTACGCGAAGCCGCTGATCTGCTCGGTCTCAACGACATGCTCGATCGCCAGCCACGTGCGATGAGCGGCGGTCAGCGCCAGCGCGTCGCGCTCGGGCGCGCGCTCGTGCGTCAGCCGCAGGTGTTTCTGCTCGACGAGCCGTTGTCGAATCTCGATGCCAAGCTGCGCCTGTCCATGCGCGTCGAAATCGCGCGCCTGCATCGGCGCATCGGTGCGACGATGGTTTACGTCACCCACGATCAGATCGAGGCGATGACGCTCGGCCAGCGCATCGTCGTGTTCAACAAGGGTGAGATCCAGCAGATCGACACGCCGATGAACTTGTATACAAAGCCCGTGAACGTGTTCGTCGCGGGCTTTCTCGGCAGTCCGGCGATGAACCTGTTGCGCGGTATGCTGCGGCGTGACAGCGGGTTGTATCTGGATTGTGGCGCGACGCGACTGCCGCTCGGCGACGATGCGGCGATCGCGTCGCGGCTCGCGCAGCACGTGGGCAAGGAGATCGTGGTCGGCATCCGTCCCGAAGATCTGCGTCCGCTCGATGCGCCGGCGCCGGCGCAACCCAGCCTGACGGCGCTACTTGAAGTGATCGAGCCGGTCGGCAACGAAATATTCCTCAATCTCGATCTCCACGGCGTCGAGCTGGTCGTGCGTACGCCACCGGGCGCATTGCCCGAACCCGGTAGCACGCTGAAGCTGGGCTATGCGCTGAGCGCACTGCATTTTTTCGACGGGCAGAGCGGACAGCGCATCGTCTAGAGCATTTTCGATTTGCCTGTTGACGATCGTCCACCCGTGTGCCCCCTTCCGGCTGCCGCCACTTTCCCCCGCTTCGCAGGGGAAGGATTCCTCCTCGGGACGCTTTGTATTTTCCTTCCCCTGCGAAGCGGGGGAAGGTGCCCGAAGGGCGAAAGGGGGAGCTCAGTTTGTATTGCGATCCGTCTTCACGACTCGAACAGTTCCGCCTGCGGCAACAACTCGTGTTCGTCGCGGAAGTTGCTCAAGCCCACGCCGACCAGGCGATAGCGTGTGCGCGCTGGCAGCTCGACGCGATCGCGCAGGAACACCGCGATTTCGGTGAACTCGGTTTCGGATCGCGGCGGCAGCGGCGGCGTGTGGCTACGCGTGAGGATATGGAAGTCCGAGGTCTTGAGCTTGAGCACCACGGTGCGACCGATGCGCTCGGTTTTGCGCGTCGCCGCCCAGGTCTTCGCTGCGAGCCGACGCAGCATCGGTTCGATTTCGCTCAAGGGCAGATCGTGCTCGAACGTGTCCTCGGCCGAGATCGATTGCACCGGTTGATCCGGGTTCACTGCGCGCTGGTCGATGCCGTACGCCAGCTCGTGCAGGCGCAAGCCGAAGCGACCGAAGCGACGGTCGAGTTCGCGCACGTCGAATGCGCGCAGATCGGCGCAGGTATGAATGCCGAGCGCGTCGAGCCTGGCGTCCATCACCTTGCCAACGCCGGGAATGCGCGCCACCGGCAGCGGCGCGAGAAACGCTTCGACCTGCCCGGGCTTGATCACGAACTGGCCGTTCGGCTTGCGCCAGTCGGAGGCGATCTTGGCCAGAAACTTGTTCGGCGCGATGCCAGCCGAGGCGGTCAGCGAGGTGGTCGCGAAAATCTGCGCGCGGATCGCGGTGGCGACCGCGGTGGCGGAGGCGAAAGCGGTCTTGGTCTGGGTGACGTCGAGATACGCCTCGTCGAGCGACAGCGGTTCGACGAGATCGGTATGCTGCAGAAGAATCTCGCGCACCTGTTTCGACGCGGCGCGATAGCGGGTGAAATCGGGCGCCACAAAAATCGCGTCAGGGCACAGACGCTCAGCGCGTACCGCCGGCATCGCCGAACGCACACCGAACCGACGCGCCTCATACGATGCCGCGCAGACCACCGAACGTGCGCCACGCCACGCGACGACGACCGGTTTGCCGCGCAGGCCCGGATCGTCGCGTTGCTCGACCGAGGCGTAGAACGCATCCATGTCGACATGAATGATCTTGCGGGGCAGCGGTGGCACGGTACCAATCGGCGGCGGAAGGTCGTGAGACGCGCCGATAGTAGCAGCGGGCGACCGTTCCGCCGCGCCGGCAGGCGTATCCGGTGCAGACAACCCTTGTTGCGCAACGGGCCGGCAGACCGTCAGGCCTCGCGTCCATCAACTGACAACAAAGTTATCTATGTTGCGTAGCGTGTTGACATCCCGCCAGTACGGTCGCAGCCTCGGATCAATACAAGAAATCATGCACAACCGGAGGGCGGAACCGATGTTCAGCCAAGATTCGGCCGCTCAGGCCGCCGATGCGCAGGCGGCAAGTTTGTCCGAGACCCAGGTGCGCGCGGCGCTGGCTGCGGCCGAGGATCCGTCGGCCAGTCCGGCCGAACGCGCCGAAATGCTGATGGAGATCGCGCGCGGCCTGCAACTCAAACCGCGCTCGCCGCAGCAATTGCACGACGCGCTCGCGCTGTATCAGCGCGCGCTGGCGCTGGTCCCGGATTCGGAGCGGGGCGCCGACCTTCTGCTCGCAGCGCGCATTCGTGCGCGCGAAGGCACCGCGCATCAGGCCTTGCCCGACGGCGGCGTCGCGGCGCTGGATGCTGCGCAGGATTGTTACGAGCAGGCGCGCCCGCATCTGCTCGCGCACGGCTTGCCCGAAGAGGTTGCCGAACTCGACATGAACCTCGGCCTCGTCGTGCAATCGCAGGCCGGCTTGCACCGCGCGAAGATTCAGGACGCGATCGCGCACTATCATCGCGCGCTGCGCGTGTTCAATCGCAATCGCCATCCGCGCGAATACTCGATCCTGCACAACAATCTGGCGATCGCTTACTTGTCCATTCCGGCTGCCGACGAGGCCGGCAAACTGCGCGAGGCGCTGGCCGTGCAGTCGTTCGAGCAGGTGCTCGAAGTGATCACCCTGGTCGATCATCCGACCGAATACGCGATGGTGCAGAACAATCTCGGCAACGCTTTGCAATACGCGCCGAGCAGCCATCCGGTCGCCAATCTTCTGCGCGCAATCGAGGCCTATGACGAGGCGCTCAAGGTGCGTACGCCGCGCGACATGCCGATCGAATACGCCAACACGATGGCGAACAAGGCCAATGCGCTGCGCAATCTGCCGGACGATCCGCAACGGCCCGAGCTTGGGCATGCGCGCAATCTCGCCGCGGCGCGTGCGCTGTACACCGAGGCGCATGCGCTGTTCATGCGGCACGGCATGGCCGCGAATGCCGCCGCTGTGGCGGAAGCGATTGCGGATCTGACGACGCCCGCCTCGTTCGGCGAATCCATCGTTCCCGCAGCCAGGGAGATCCAATGATGCTGACGCTGTTGTTCGTGATCGTCGTGGTCGCCGCCGGCGCGCTGGGGGGCGCCTTGAGTGGATTGCGCCTTGCCGGCAAGGATCTGGGCAAGGATCTGGCCTCGCTGATGGGCGCGTTCTACGGGCTGACATCGGCCGTGCCGGCGGCGATTGTTGCGGGCCTGTATTTCCTGTTTGCGGCGCATTGAGGCACGGGCATGTTCAGCATGTTTATGGATTCAGTGAAACTGTTCCTGCGCGGCAAGCTTTTCCGCGACAACCTCGCGGTGATCCGCATGTGGCTGATCGGATTTGTCGTCGCCACCGGCCTGGTCCTGTTGCTCGCGCTCTACGTCAACCTCTGGCTGGGCGCGCTGATCGGCGGCCTCTGCGGCGGTGCGTTGATGCCCTATCTGTTGCGCAGTCTGAAGTACGCCTGATTCCAATCACCCATGTCCGCCCTCGCCAGCAACCTGCAACCCGACAGCGCCGCCGAGCAGCTCGCCACGCTGGCCGGCGACGTTGCGGCGATGGAAGTAATCGCGCAGGCGTGGCCAATCGAGCAGCAGGCGACGCTGGAACGTTTCAAGGCGGCGATCGAAGCGCTGCACCGTGAGGCATTGCTGCGCCTGATCCGCGGCCTGCGCGAGGATCCGGCAGCGGCGACAAGGCTGCAGCAGGTCGTCTGCGATCCGATCGTCTACGGCGTGCTGCGTTTGCACGGGCTCGTGCGCGACTCACTGGAAACGCGCGTGCGCGCGGCGCTGGTGTCGGTCGAACCCTTTCTGCAGCAGCATGGCGGTGGCGTCGAACTGGTCGCGGTAAAGCCGCCCGATACCGTGGAAGTGCGTTTGACCGGAGCCTGCCAGGGCTGCCCTGCGTCCGGGCAGACTCTGCGCGAAGGCGTCGAACGCGCGGTCAAGGAACACGCGCCAGAGATCATGCATGTGCTGCAGGTACGCGGCCCGGTCGATGCGAAAACCATCCCGTTGCATTTCGTCAGTCCGTTCGCCAAGGCCGGCGACGCCGGATTCGTCGATATCTGCACGCTGGACGAATTGACGCCCGGAAGTATACAAGTGCGCACTGTCGGCGATCGCGAAGTACTGCTTTATCGCGATCACGACAAGGTGACTTGCGTCGACAACGCCTGTGCGCATATGGGCATGCCGCTCGACGCCGGCGAGCTCGTCGACGGCATCATCCAGTGCCCGCATCACGCATTCCGCTACCGCCTCGACACCGGCGAGTGTCTGAACGTCCCCGAAGTGCAGCTCGTCGTGCACGCGGTGCGCGTTCGCGACGGCCGCGTCGCGGTGAAGCCGGCGGGATGAATATCATGGATGCCGCCGTTGTGCGCGTTTCGCTTGCCCGCCCACGCCAGCGCGTCGCGGCTCCGCCTGCGTTCGCCGTGGGCGGCGCACGCGTCGTACTCGGTGCCGTGGCCGGCACGGCCGCGATCGATGCGGGGCTCGCCACGCCCATTGCGCCGGCGGCGAATACCCTGTTCGGTCCGCGCGGCGCGACGGTTACCGCGGACGGTGCGCTGTGGGTCACCGATACCGGCCACCATCGCCTGCTCGGCTGGCGCCAGCTGCCGCAGCGCGACGGCGCTTGCGCCGACTGGCTGATTGGGCAACCGGATTTTTCCGCCGAGGGCCGCAACGCTCATCGCGATGTCGACGCGCAAAGTTTGAATGTACCGACCGGCATCTGCGCCTGTGGCGAGGGACTCGCTGTTGCCGATGCCTGGAATCATCGTGTGTTGATCTGGTATCGCGCGCCGCGCAGCAGCCATCAACCCGCCGATCTGGTGCTCGGTCAAGCCGACTTCGCCAGCGCGGTGATCAATCGCGGCCGCGATCGTCCGGCCGTCGATACGCTGTATTGGCCGTACGGTGTTTATTGGGATGGCGCCAACCTGTGGGTTGCCGACACCGGCAATCGCCGTGTGCTGCGCTGGAGCGGATTGCCCGAACGCAACGGCCAGCCGGCCGACCGCGTACTCGGCCAGCCGGATTTCGAGCATCGCGATGAAAACGCCGGCGCAATCGATGCGGCGAGTCTGCGCTGGCCGCATGCGATCGCGCATTGGCAGGGATATTTGTGCGTCGCCGACGCCGGCAACAATCGCATCCTGTTATGGTCGCGCATGCCGACGCAAGATCACGCGATAAGCGATGGCTTGCTCGGCCAGGGCGACAACGTCAGCGTCGACCATAATCGCGGTGAGTACTATCCGACTGCGCTCAGTTTCAACATGCCCTATGGCCTAGCCGTGCACCGCGAGCGCCTGTTCGTGGCCGATACCGCGAACTCGCGCGTGCTGCGCTTCGATGCGCCGGACATCGAAGCCGCCGATGCGGTGGCCGGCCAGCAGGGCTTCACCGACAAGGGTGACAACCGCTGGCTGCCGGCGGCGCGCGATTCATTGTGCTGGCCTTACGCGCTGGCTGTGCACGAAGACACCTGCGTGATTGCCGATTCCGGCAACAACCGCGTGCTGCTCTGGGACATTTGCGCATGAGCGCCGTCACGCCGCTTTCCGCCGGCCGTCGCCTGCGCGTGCGTGGCATCGTGCAGGGTGTGGGTTTTCGGCCGTGCACGCTCAAGCTGGCGCGCGAATTCGCGATCGTCGGCTCGGTGCGCAACGAAGGCACCGCGGTGGTCATCGAGGCGTTTGGTGATAGCGAACGCCTGCAGGCCTTCGAATCCGCCGTTGCGGCGCTGCGCCGCGGCGGCGCGCGCGTCGATGCGCTGGACAGCGAAGCGATCGCGCCGATCGCGCCCATGCCCGAGGCGTTTGAGATCGCGCACAGCGCGCAGGCGCAACCGGGCATGGGCATTGCCCCCGACTGGGCTGCGTGTGCGGCTTGCGTTGCCGAAACCCTGGATCCGTTCGCACGCCGTTATCGTTATCCGTTCACCGCCTGCACGGACTGCGGGCCGCGCCTGTCGGTCTTCGAGCGCACGCCTTACGACCGTGCGAATACGACGCTTGCCGGTTTCCCGCTGTGTGCGGATTGCGCGGCCGAGTATACAAATGCCGACGATCGCCGCTTCCACGCCCAGGCGATCGCCTGCCATGCCTGCGGGCCGCGCACGCAGCTCAAGCGCCTGGACGGTCGCGCGTTCGCGCTCGATGCACTGACCGCGCTCGACGATGTCGATGCGGCGACCAGCCTGATCGACAAGGGCGAAATCGTGCTGATCAAGGGTCTGGGCGGCTATCAGCTCGCCTGCGACGCACGCAATTCAGCGACGGTGGCGCGTTTGCGCGAGCACAAACGGCGCGAGGCCAAACCGTTCGCACTGATGATCCGCGATCTGGACATGCTGCGCACCTGGTGCGATGTCGACGCGATTGCCGAAGCTGCGTTGACCGACGCCGGTGCGCCGATCGTGCTGTTACCGCGGCGCGCCGATGCGCCGCCGCTGGCCGACGGCATCGCTCCGGGACTGGGCACACTCGGCGTGATGCTGCCGAACACAACCCTGCATCATCTGCTGATGCGGCGCCGACGCGCGCCGATCGTGCTGACCAGCGGCAACCTCAGCGAAGAGCCGCAGGCGATCGATCTTGAGCAGGTGCATGCGCGGCTCGCGCATTGCGCCGATTATGTGCTCGACCACAACCGACCGATCGCACGTCGCGTCGACGATTCCGTCGGTCGCGTGATTGGCGGCGAATTCCGTCTGATGCGCCGCGCACGCGGCTACGCGCCGGCGCCGCTGCCGTTGCCGCCCGGCTTCGATCCACGCCCGCAGGTGCTCGCGCTCGGCGGCGATCTGAAAAACTGCTTTGCTCTGCTGCGTGACGGGCAGGGGGTGTTGTCGCAGCACATCGGCGACCTGCACGACGTCGCCTGCCGCGCCGACTACCAGCGTGCGCTGGCCGATTATCTCGACTACTACCACTTTGCGCCCGATATCGTCGCCTGCGATCGCCACCCTGGCTACGCGGCGACTCAGCTTGCCCAACAGCGTTATGCCGATCGCGTTCAGCATGTCGGTCATCATCACGCACATATCGCGGCATGTCTGGGCGAACACGGCTGGCCGCGCAATGGCGGCAAGGTGCTCGGTATCGCACTCGATGGCCTTGGCCTCGGCGACGACGGCACGCTGTGGGGCGGCGAATTCCTGCATTGCGACTACGCCGATTGCGCGCGCGTCGGCACCTTGAAACCGGTTGCGTTGCTCGGCGGCGATCTGGCCGCGCGCGAGCCGTGGCGCAACACCTACGCACAGATCATGGCGGAGATGGGCTGGTCGCGCTTCTCGATGAATTATTCAGAACTCGAATTGTTCCGTTTCCTCGACGCCAAGCCGCGCGACCTGCTCGACTCAATGCTCGCCAACGGCACGCAGGCACCAACAGCGAGCAGCAGCGGGCGCTTGTTCGATGCGGTCGCCGCCGCGATCGGCATTTGTCGTGAACGCGCCGCTTACGAAGGCGAAGCGGCGATGAGCATGGAAAGTCTGATCGGCGCCAGCGATCTCGACGAGGAAGCAGTGCTCGATTATCCGTTCGCGGTTCCGCGCTTGGAGCGCGGGCTCGGGCTGCCCTATATCGAACCGCTCGGCATGTGGCAGGCCTTGCTCGGCGATCTCGTGCTCGACACGCCACCCGCGCGCATCGCCGCGCGTTTTCATCGCGGCTTCGCTGCCGTCGTGGTGCGCATGGCGCGACAGCTCGCCGAAGCGCACGCGGTCGATACCGTTGTGTTGTCCGGTGGCGTGTTCCAGAACCGCGTACTCAGCGAGCGCGTGCTCGACGGGCTTGCCGCCGCCGGTCTGCGCGCGTTGCTGCCGCGTCAATTGCCCGCCAACGACGGCGGTCTGGCCTGGGGTCAGGCGCTGGTTGCTCTGGCCCGGACTCATTGAGGAAAACACCATGTGCCTGGGCATACCCGGTCGAATCACCGCCATCACCGACTCCGCTTCCAAGCTCGCGATGGTCGATGTGCTCGGCGTGCAGCGCGAAATCAACATCGCCTGCGTGCTGCGCGCGAATGAAACGCCGCAAGACTGTGTCGACACCTGGGTGCTCGTGCATGTCGGCTTCGCCATGAGCCGAATCGACGAGCGCGAAGCCGCGCTCACCCTCGAATTGCTGCATGCGCTCGGCGAGGCACAGGCCGAAGTACGGGCCATGCAAGAGAGTGCGCTGTCATGAGCGCGACTCGCGACAGCGCGCTCGCCGGCTTGTATCCGCATCTCGCAAGCAAGGCGCAGCCGCGTGCGAACCCCGCGCAACTCGACGGCGCGCTTGTGGATTCGATCCGCTACAAGGCGCGCGAAAGCGTCGAGGTGAAACAACGCTTCTTCGACGCCAATGCCGAGCGCGTATTGCTGGCCGCGCACATGCTTGCCGATTGCTACCGCACGGGCGGCCGTTTGTACACGCTGGGCAACGGCGGTTCCAGCTGCGACGCCGCGCATATCGCCGTGGAATTCTCGCATCCGGTCACTGCCGGGCGCCCGGCGCTGTCGGCGCAGAATCTCGCGCAGGACATGGCGATGATCACCGCGGTGGGCAACGACGTCGGCATCGAGCACGTCTTCGAACGCCAGGTGCTCGGACTTGTGCGCGCCGGCGATTGCGTGATCGGCGTGTCGACCAGCGGCAATTCCGCCAATGTGCTGCGCGGGCTCGACGCGGCGCGCAGATTGGGCGCGCATACGCTGGCCCTGTCCGGCGGCGATGGCGGCGCGATGGCGCGTGCGGCCTATGTGGAATTGTGCTTGAGCGTACCCAGCGACAGCATCCATCGCGTGCAGGAAACGCACGTCGCGATCTATCACATCCTGTGGGATCTCACCCACAGCCTGCTCGCGGACGATCGCGCACCGGCGGCAGCGGTCTCATGAAATTCGTCGACGAGTTCCGCGATCCGCAAAGCGCACGCGTCCTGCTGCGCGAGATTTCCGCTTCGATCGACCGCCTCGGCGCGACCGAGAGCGATCCGCTGCAGATCATGGAAGTCTGCGGCGGGCACACGCATGCGATTTTCCGCTACGCGCTGAAGGACCTGGTGCCACCGGCGCTCGAGTTCGTGCACGGGCCGGGCTGCCCGGTCTGCGTGCTGCCGATGGGCCGCGTCGACGATTGCGTTTCGATCGCGCGCCGGCCCGAGGTCATCTTCACCACGTTCGGCGATGCGATGCGCGTGCCCGGTTCGCAGATGAGTCTGCTGCAGGCGCGCGCGGCCGGCGCCGATGTGCGCATGGTCTATTCGCCGCTCGATGCGCTCGCGCTGGCCGCCGCCAATCCGACGCGCGAAGTGGTGTTCTTCGGCCTCGGTTTCGAAACCACGATGCCGTCGACCGCGCTGACCGTGCTCGAAGCCGAGCGCCGCGGCATCGACAACTTCTCCCTGTTCTGCAATCACATCACGATCGTGCCGACGATCAAGGCAATCCTCGATTCGCCGGGTATGGGCATCGCGGGTTTTCTCGGCCCGGGCCATGTGGCGATGGTGATCGGCACCGCGCCGTTCGAGTTCATCGCGCAGGAATACCGGCGCCCACTGGTGGTGGCCGGGTTCGAGCCGATCGACATCCTGCACAGCCTGCTGATGGTGCTGCGCCAGCTCGAAGCAGGCGAGGCGCGCATCGAAAACCAGTACGCGCGTCTGGTCGATCCCAGCGGCAACCGCGTCGCGCTCGACGCGATCGCGCAGGTATTCGAACTGCGCGAGTTTTTCGAATGGCGCGGTCTGGGTTCGATCGATCATTCCGGCGTGCGCGTGCGCGAACGTTTCGCGCGCTACGACGCCGAACGCCGCTACGCGATTCCGAACGCGCGCATCGCCGATCCGAAATCCTGCCAGTGTGGCGAAGTGCTCAAGGGTGCGATCAAGCCGTATCAATGCAAGGTCTTCGGCCGCGCCTGCACGCCGCAGACGCCGCTGGGTGCGCTGATGGTGTCCAGCGAAGGCGCCTGCGCCGCGTATTACCAGTTTGCGCGGCACGCACATCGCGGGGTTGCGGCATGAATGCGCTGATTCAATCCGAAGCGATTCGCTTCGAATCGAAGCAGCCCGCGCCGGCCGTGCATGA
>JAYTQX010000010.1:0-4964 GCA_043746455.1 Pseudomonadota bacterium | reverse complement strand
GCGCGCGTAGCATTGCAGCGCGTCGGACTACGCTGGACCTCCACGCATCGCGCGCTGATCGTGTTCGATGCCGCCTCGGGCGACGAACGCCGTATCGCCGCTCCCTGCCTGACGGCATCGCCGCGTTCGGCCTGGCGCCGGCATGCGAGCCGGGCATGGCTGCGCGCGGCGCTGAAATTCACGGCGCAGTCGCCGCTGCTGCGCGTCGGCTTGCATCCCGGCGACGCCGATCATGCCGATCTTCTCGCCTGTTGGCGCGAGGTGCTCAAGACCCTGCTCGATCGACGCGAGGCGCTGACCAAGTCGGCAGCCATTTCAGATGCCCTAGGTTGGCGAGGCGAGACCGCGCGCATCGGCGAACCGCTGTTGCGCGCCGACTAAGCGCCGTTGCCGGGATCGACGATGATCGGTGGCGTCGAATGCGCGCGCCGGTAATTGCCCGGCATCATGCCGTGCGGGATCAGGCGGCCGGCGATCATGCGCGTGATCCGCGCGACATCGCGAATCGGCTTGAAGTGGCTCGCGCGGCGGTCGTCCTCGTAGCGCGAGTGGATCGGCACCGAGACCGTGCGGATGCCGCGGTTGGCTGCTTCGATCAGAATCTCGCTCTCGAACACGAAGCCGTCGTGCGGCAGGGTGAGGGCGAGTTCGACTACGGCACGCGGGTAATAGCGCTGGCCGCTTTGCGTATCGGCGATGCTCTGGCCGCAGGTCCATGAGACGAAGAAATCCGCTACGCGATTGCCGAACCGGTTCTTGCCGGGTTGCGCATCCTTGCCGAGCAGACGCGCGCCGATGACGATATGGTTTGGGTACTGCTTCGCCGCGGCGAGCAGACGCGGCAGATCGGCGGCGGCATGCTGGCCATCGCCGTCCATCGTCAGCACGCCGTCGCAGCCATTTTCGAGCGCGCGCGCAAAACCGTCGCGCAGCGCCAGCGCCTTGCCTTGGGGCGTCGAGTGGCGGATGCGCTCGAGCGGCAGATCGGCGACGACCTCGCTGGTGCGGTCGCTGGAGCCGTCGTCGACGACGATGACTTTTTCGCAATAGCGCAGAGCGTCGAGCGCCACGTCGCGGATCGCGCGCTCCTCGTTCAACGCCGGGATCACCACCACGCCGGCCTGACGCGCCGGCGCCGGCTGCGTGCCGGCTTGCTGGATTTGAGCGTTCTGCTCGATCAAAACGAAATCTCCATATGCAGATGAGAATGCGGCGACGCGGCCACATCAAGCGCGGTCGGCTCGCGCCGGGCGAGCGCCGCGAGCAGGGGCAGGCTCGCGGCGACCGGATTGGCCGCGAACAAAGCGTGCATGCGCGCGGGCGGCGGCGCAAGTCCGGGTGCAGCAGCATTGCGCAGATGCAGATGCAGCCGCGGTGCTTTCGCCGGCGCGGGCGCGTACGCCGCTTGGGGGGCGAGCACAAAAGCGACAGCGAACGCGTTGCGGCATGCGATCACATCGGTCAGCGGACCGCTCGCGGCGATGTCGAATGCAGCGAACAGTACCGGCGTCGATTCACTTTGCGCCAGGAGTGCCGCTTCGAGCAGCCCCGCGCCGAAGGTCGCCGCGCCGGCGCTGAGCGCGCTCGATGTCGCCATGCAGCCGGTCGCGATCGTCCAGTAACCGGCCGGCGCATTGTGCACCGAGTTGTGGAAACGGGTCGGCGACAATTCCAGCGGAGCGCTTGCGAGCGTCTTGCAAAGATAGTCGTTTATCGCCAGATCGCCAAAGGCCGACGCGAACATATTGGGCAGCTCGCGCGGATTTCGCCCTGCCATCGCGCAAGCCTGTTCGGCAACGGCGAGCGCGAGCAGCACCGACTCGGGTGCGCGGCGGCGCTCGTTCGGCGCCAGCAGCGAGGGCACGGGGCGCACAGGCGCGTCGCCGACAATGTCGCCGGCGCCGCCAAGCGCCTGGCGGCCACTTTCCCAGTCCGGCAAGCCCTGCGCGCACAGGCCAATGCCTTGGATCGCGATGTCGAGCATGCCGTTCACGCTGTCGCTCCGCGCGCGAACGCAAGACAGCAATTGTTGCCGCCGAAGCCGAACGAGTTGGACAGCGCGATGCGCAGATCGCGCTCGGCATCGTCGACGGCGATATTGTCGAGCACGATCTGCGGCCCGCAGGCCGCATCGAGTTCGCGCGCATTCAAGGTGCCCGGTACCAAGCCGCGTTCGAGTGCGAGCAAAGTGATCACGGCTTCCACGATGCCCGCAGCGCCGAGCGTATGCCCGGTCCAGCCCTTGGTCGAACTCGCGCGCGTGCGCGCGGGAAACCGCGCCGCGATCAGCGCGGCTTCGACCTCGTCGTTCTGCCGGCTCGCGGTGCCGTGCAGATTGATGTAGTCGACCTGGTCCGCCGTGATGCCGGCGCGCACGAGCGCATCGTCGAGAGCGCGCTGGGCGCCGAGGCCTTGCGGGTGCGGCGCGGACATATGATGTGCGTCGCTCGATTCGCCGTAGCCGATCAGCTGCGGCGACGATTTTTCCGAGTCGGTGCGTTCGAGGATCGCAAAACCCGCCGCTTCGCCGAGCGACAGCCCCGAGCGCTGCGCATCGAACGGGCGGCACGGCTCCGGCGAAACCAGTTGGAGTGCATTGAAGCCGAACAGCACGCTGTCGCACAAGGTATCGACGCCGCCGACGATCGCGGCATCGACGATACCCGCGCGCAACAGTCGCTCGGCGCTGGCGAACACCTTTGCGCTCGACGAACATGCGGTGGCGAGGGTCAGGCACGGACCGCGCAAACCCAGCGCGGTCTGCACGAAGGCGCCGAGCGCATGCGGCTGATGTACCTTCGAGCGGCGCTGCGCGGCGGAGAAATGACCCTGCGCATCGAGTTCGCGATAGGCGCGTTCGGTCTCGCCGATGCTCGAGGTGGACGTGCCGAGCACGAGCGCGACACGCGCCGCGCCGTGGCGGTCGCGCAGCGCCAGCGCATGTTCCAGGAAGCGATCCTGATTCAAACCCAGCCAGGCCAGGCGGTGGTTGCGCGAGTCCCATTCGCCCAACTCGGCCGGCAGTGCGCTTTCCTCGATCCCGGCGACGCGGCCGATCCAGCAGGCGAGTGCCTGGCGGGTGAACGAATTTTGTACTAATCCACTTTTGCGCGTCGTCAACGCGCGCGCAAGCGTCTGCGTCCCGCGCCCGGCGGCGCAGGTGGCGGTGAAGGCGGTGATGGCGAGCGGTTGGATCCGGGCTGGCAAGCGAGCGATACGCCCAAGGGACAAACTTGGGCACAGTATAGGTTTGCGCCGTGAAGCCCCGCAATCAATCGACGCCCGGCGCGCTATCATCGCGCATCCGATTCCGTCGCACTTTCCCCAATGGACGCTGACGTAAACCATTCTGTCGCTCTCGTCGAAACCTGGCTGCGCGACCTGCAGGATCGCTTGTGCGCCGCGATCGAGCAGGCCGATGGCAGCGCGCGCTTCATCGAAGACAACTGGCAGCGCGCCGAAGGCGGCGGCGGGCGTTCGCGAGTGATGAAGAACGGCGCGGTGTTCGAGCAGGGCGGGGTGAACTTCTCGCGCGTCGAAGGCAGCCGATTGCCCGCCGCAGCGACGGCGCATCGGGCGGAGCTCGCCGGTCGCGCGTGGATTGCACTCGGCGTCTCGCTGGTGTTGCATCCGCAGAATCCCTATGTGCCGACCACGCATATGAATGTGCGCTACTTCGAGGCGCGCGCCGCCGGCGCGCCGCCCGTGTGGTGGTTCGGCGGCGGCTTCGACCTGACGCCGTACTATCCGTTCGACGAAGATATCGTGCACTGGCACACCGTCGCGCGCGATCTGTGTGCGCCATTCGGCGCGGACGTGTACGCGAAGTACAAGAATTGGTGCGACGAATATTTCTTCCTCAAGCACCGCAACGAGACACGCGGCGTCGGCGGCCTGTTTTTCGATGATCTGAACGCCGGCGGTTTCGAACGCAGTTTTGCGTTTCAGCGCGCGGTCGGCGACGGTTTTGCCGATGCTTATCTGCCCATCGTGGAGAAGCGGAAAAACAACCGGTTCGGCGAACGCGAGCGAGAATTTCAGCTATACCGCCGTGGCCGCTACGTGGAGTTCAACTTGGTCTACGACCGCGGCACCCTGTTCGGCCTGCAGTCCGGCGGCCGCACCGAGTCGATCCTGATGAGCCTCCCGCCGCGCGTGCGTTTCGAATATGCGTATACGCCGGAGCCGGGTTCGGCCGAAGCGAAGCTGGCCGAGTATCTGAAGCCGCGCGAGTGGATTTAGACACTACGCCGACGTTAGCCATCCTTGGCGCTGCAAGGCCTGATATCGCACTGCGTCAGCCAGGCATTGCCTGTGAGAGCCAAGCTCGTCCGGTGGCCAGATCCACAGTCAATACCCATTTCTTGAAAAATCGCGCTCCGAGGTTGCCGTCCTTTATCAGGTCAGGTGTCATGACCTGTCCTTCAACGGGTATTCCCCCGGCAATTTCAAACTTCACGGATTGAGGATCTTTTTTGTCGGGGTCGAGGCGAAACTGGCTGGCGAGATGCTTCGCAATGACCAGAGTCCCCGCATTTCCCGAGTCCATCTCCATCCACGCCATGCCAAGCGGCGTTGGCACAGCAACATCCATCGTGAGCGCCACGCCTTCGGCATCGCGGACTATCCGGATAGGCACTTCTTTGCCGTGGCGTATTCGAGCTTTGAAACTTTCCGCGCTCTCGATCGTGAGCGTTTGTCCGGATTCATCGAACGTGATCGTGCGCCCTGCAAAAATGTCCAGACCGAGAGAGCCATCGAGATGAGGCGCGCCCTTTGGGAGCATGCCCATGATGTCGAGCACTCCAAAAATCGGCGCTTTCAAAAGAACCTGCGCCGTTTTGAACTGAAGATCGTCACAACGCTGGAAGTCCAGACGTTCTCCCGTCATGCGAAATCCGGTAATTCTCCCCCAAGGAGTGCATCCGATAGCCTTGGCAAAATCCGAGCCAATAATCGAAACG
>JAYTQX010000009.1:0-2400 GCA_043746455.1 Pseudomonadota bacterium | reverse complement strand
GCCGCAGGCAGTATCGATAGGAATCTGCGTCGTGCGTAACCATTCCGTCATTCCTGCGAAGCGCTCCTCAACAGCGGAGCTGGTCAAGCCGGAATGACGAGCAAGAGCAAAGACAAAGGTAGATGCTATGGCAGACCTCTCCACCAACTTCGTCGGCGTCAAATCGCCCAATCCGTTCTGGCTCGCCTCCGCGCCGCCGACCGACAAGGCCTACAACGTCAACCGCGCGTTCGAGGCCGGCTGGGGCGGCGCGGTATGGAAAACGCTCGGGCTCGATCCGCATGTGGTCAACGTCAGCTCGCGCTACGGCGCGGTGCAGTGGAACGGCCAGCGCATCGCCGGACTCAACAATATCGAACTCATCACCGACCGCCCATTGAAAACCAATCTCGACGAGATCTACCAGATCAAACGCGACTGGCCCGATCGCGCGATGGTCGTTTCGCTGATGGTGCCCTGCGACGAGGCCTCATGGAAAAGTATACTGCTTCAGGTCGAAGACACCGGCGCCGATGCGGTCGAACTCAATTTCGGCTGTCCGCACGGCATGAGCGAGCGCGGCATGGGCGCGGCTGTCGGCCAGGTGCCTGAATACGTCGAGATGGTTGCGCGCTGGGTCAAACAGCATTCGCGCCTGCCCTGTATCGTCAAGCTCACGCCGAACATCACCGACATCCGCACGACGGCGCGCGCGGCGTTCCGTGGCGGCACCGATGCGGTGTCGCTGATCAATACGATCAACTCGATCACCTCGATCGATCTCGACCTGATGGCGCCGACACCGACCGTCGACGGTAAGGGCACCCACGGCGGCTACTGCGGCCCGGCAGTCAAGCCCATCGCCTTGAACATGGTCGCGGAAATATCGCGCGACGCGGAAACGGCCAACCTGCCGCTCTCCGCGATCGGCGGCATCGGCACCTGGCGCGACGCGGCCGAATTCATCAGCCTCGGCGCAGGCAATGTGCAGGTGTGCACCGCGGCAATGCACTACGGCTTCCGTATCGTCGACGACATGATCTCGGGTCTGTCGAACTGGATGGACAGCAAGGGCTACGCGCGTATCGCGGATTTCCGCGGCAAAGCGGTAGGCAATGTCACCGACTGGAAATTTCTCAACCTCAACTACGATATCAAGGCGCGCATCGATCAGGATAAATGTATAAAATGTGGACTTTGCCACATCGCCTGCGAAGACACCGCGCATCAGGCTATCACCAGCCGGAAGGACGGCAAGCGCATCTTCGAGGTGGTCGATGCAGAATGCGTCGGCTGCAATCTGTGCATGCACGTCTGCCCGGTCGACGGCTGTATTACGATGGAACGCGTCGACAAGGCCGGGTACGCGAACTGGACCACGCACAAGAACAACCCAATGGCTGCCGCCACAAGAGAATGAGCCTTGCTTTGAAGCCCCCTCTCCCCTCGCGGGAGAGGGTTTGGGGAGAGGGGGCGTCGAAGCCACGTCGATCGACGCTCGCAGGTCTTTCCGAAGACCGTAGCTCCCCCTCTCCCGGCGCTACGCGCCGACCTCTCCCACACGGGGAGAGGTGAAAGCAAGCGTTGTTGCAAATTGAATGAGACCCCGATGAACGAGACTAGCAATATCGACCGCGGCGCGCTGTACAACGCCGATCTCGCGCCGACCACGCCCGCGCAACGCACCTGGGTCTGGTATCACTACGCCGCTCTCTGGGTCGGCATGGTGATGTGCATACCTTCGTACACGCTCGCGGCGGGGCTGATCGATCAGGGCATGTCGCCGTGGCAGGCGGTGACGACGGTGCTGCTCGGCAATCTCATTGTGCTCGCGCCGATGCTGCTGATCGGCCATGCCGGCACGAAATACGGCATTCCCTACGCGGTGCTCGTGCGCTCCTCGTTCGGTACTCAGGGCGCAAAACTGCCGGCGCTGCTGCGCGCCATCGTCGCCTGCGGCTGGTACGGTATCCAGACCTGGTTCGGCGGTCTGGCAATGTATACTTTGCTAAATATCCTCAGCGGCAACGCACTGGTCGCCGAACCGATCGGCTGGCTTGGAATCAATCTTGCGCAACTGGTGTGCTTCCTCGCGTTCTGGACATTGCAGCTTTACTTCGTGCTGCACGGCACCGACTCGATCCGCTGGCTGGAATCCTTCAGCGCGCCGTTGAAGATCGTCATGTGCTTCGCTCTCGTCGCCTGGGCGCTCGGCCATGCGGGCGGCTTCGGCGCGATGATGGGACAACCCTCGAAATTCGTCGCTGGTGGCGAAAAGGCCGGTCAGTTCTGGAGCGTGTTCTGGCCTTCCCTCACCGCGATGGTTGGCTTCTGGGCGACGCTCGCGCTCAATATCCCGGACTTCACCCGCTTCGCCCGCAGCCAGAAGGATCAAGTCGTCGGCCAAGCGATTGGCCTGCC
>JAYTQX010000008.1:0-8475 GCA_043746455.1 Pseudomonadota bacterium | reverse complement strand
CGATGCGCGCTTCGAGGTCGGCGCGGTCACGCAACGTCTGCGATTGGCGCGAGGCCCAGGCGCCGATCTGGCTGTCGCGCTGGCGCGAGGCAAAATATGCGTCGGATTCCGGGGCAGCGACCTTTTCCACTGTGCCCTCCACGCGCACCTGGACGACGTCGTGCAGCGTTTTCCACAAAATGCACAATGCTGCATTCGGATGCGCGGCGAGCTGCGCGGCCTTGGCACTTGCGTAGTTGGTATAGAACGCGAAGCCGCGCTCGTCGACCGCCTTGAGCAACACGATGCGCGCGGATATCCGCCCATCGGCGGCGGTCGTGGCCAGGGTCATCGCCGTCGGTTCGGGCTCGCCGCAGACCTGCGCTTCACTCAGCAATTCGTGGAAACGCGCGAGCGCTTCGCGATAGACGGGATCGGTATAAGATGCCTTCGATTCGTGGTCGGAAGTGGCGGAGTTCATGACGCGCGATGCTAACACGGCGAACGGATATTCCGACGCGATCGTTGCCCGTGTCGGCGCGGCGTTGTTGCAGCAATTGCACGCACAACGCCGACCTTGGCTGGTGGGTTTGTCCGGGCTGCAAGGCAGCGGCAAGAGCACGCTGGCTGCGCAACTTTCCGCCGCACTCACGCAGCAGGGGATCGCGACGCTGGCGATGTCGCTGGACGACTTCTATTTCGGTCGGCGCGAACGTCAACGCCTTGCGCGAACTGTGCACCCTTTGTTGGTCACACGCGGCGTGCCGGGCACACATGATCTCGTGCTTCTGAATCGCACCATCGACGATCTACGTCGCGCCTCGATGCGGCGCCCGGCTCTGGTTCCGCGCTTCGACAAAGGGCGCGATACGCGCATGCCACATGCGCATTGGCGGCGCATCGCGCAAGCGCCGGCATTGATCCTGCTCGAAGGCTGGTGCGTCGGTGTGCCCGCGCAGACGCCCGCGCAACTCCATCTACCATGCAATGCGCTCGAACGCGATGAGGACCGCAGCGGAATCTGGCGCAGTTACGTCAACGCCAAACTAGGCTGCAGCTACACCGAACTGTGGCGGCGCCTGGATGCGCTGGTGCTGCTGCAGGCGCCTGGCATCGACGTCGTGCAGCGCTGGCGCGACGAGCAGGAACTCGCGCTGCGCCGCGCCCACGCACCACAGGCGATGACGCCGGTCGCATTGCGCCGTTTCATCATGCACTACGAACGCATCAGCCGGCACGCGTTGCGCGAATTACCGGCCCGCGCCGACTTGCGTCTGCTACTGGATGGCAACCGCCGCGTGCGCCGTATCGCACCCACGGCGGCAAACCGGAGCGCGCTTACTCGAGCTCGAAATTGACGCGCATGTTGACGCGCCACTCGGTGACCTTGCCGGAACCGTCGGTGAGTACCTTGATGTCGTTGACCCAGGCGCCGCGAATCTGCTTGACGCTTTTCGACGCACGCTTCAAACCATCTTTCACCGCTTCTTCAATACCCTTGGTCGAGGATGAACTGATTTCGATGACTTTTGCCACGCTCATGACGGTTCCTCCATTGTTGTTGTGCGCTCGCGCGGCAACTTCTGCCGGCTTGCGCAGCCAGTGTAGCTCAGGCGTTTGCGCAGGACTTATGCGCTTGCAGCAACGGCCGGCCGCGCCCGTTCGCGCGGCAACCAGCGCAACCAGACCAGCCAGAACACCAGCGCGTCGAGAATGATCAGCGCCTGCCACAGGTACAGGTGAAACCATTCGAACCAGACCTGGTTCCAGAGCAAAAGGTAGTACAGGCTGATGAGGCGCACGAGGTTCAGCGCCTGGATTGCAACGAAGCCAATAACCATGCCGGCCAGCTTGTATTTCCACGGCGCTGGAAACGCCAGCACGGCCGAGACCAGGATCAACACCGCCTCGACGCCATTGCAACCGGCCACGATTACAATCCCCGGCCCGTTGAGGCCTTGACGAATGACATTGTCCTGAGCAACGACGTTGTGATCGAAGAGCTGCATGATCCACACGGCAACGTGGGCAAGCGCCCCGGTAAACGGCAGAATGACCCGGCTCTGCACCGGCTGCAGCAGTTCCAGCGTAAACAACGCGATCAGGCTACCAAGGAAGATCAAGACGAAACGAAGCATTGGCTAGGGCTGAGGGCTGAGGGCTGAGGGCATTATCCCGTAATGCTGTAGTTTTTGCAGGCCGCATCAAATCGAGGCCACCGTTCCAATCGCGCTCGCAGCGCCCCTCAGCTCTCAGCTCTCGCCCCCTCAGCCCTGTACTCGCTCTGCTACCATTTGCGCCATGAACCCCGCTGCGAATCTGTTCATGATCGGTCCGATGGGCGCCGGCAAAACCACGGTCGGGCGTCGTATTGCGGATGCGCTCGGACTCGGATTTTTCGATCTGGATCACGAAATCGAAATGCGCAGTGGCGCCACGGTCGCCTTGATTTTCGAACTCGAAGGCGAAGCGGGTTTCCGCAAGCGCGAGAGCGAACTCCTCGACGAATTCACCGCGCAAAGCGACATCGTGCTGGCGACCGGCGGCGGCGCGGTGCTCGCGGCGGAAAATCGCCGGCACCTGCGTGAGCGCGGCTTCGTCGTCTATCTGGAAACCACGGTCGAACAGCAAATGAAGCGACTTGCGCACGATCGCAAGCGGCCGTTGCTCGCCGCTCCGGACCGGCGCGAAAGCCTGCTCCGGCTCGCCGCCGAACGCGAACAGCTTTATCGCGAAACCGCCGACCTGGTCGTCGAGTCCGCACACGGCAACAGCAGTGGCGCGGCCGCGCGACGGCTGCTCGACGAACTTGCCCGCCATTGGCAGCGTCCGGCGGCTGCGGCCTCGGCTTCAGGGCAGGCCGCATGAGTAGCGCCGTGCAGACGATCGCCGTCGAACTCGGCGCGCGCCGCTACCCGATCACGATCGGCGTCGGCCTGCTCGACGACGGCGCGCCGTTGCGCGACGCGATTGCGGGCCGCCACGTGCTGATCGTGACCAACGAAATCGTCGCCCCGCTTTATCTGCAGCGCCTGCGTAGCGCACTTGCGCGCAGCGACAAGAAACTCCAAATTTCCGTTTTGATACTCGCCGACGGCGAGGCACACAAGACGCTCGACTCCGCTACGCGCGTATTCGCGGCGCTGGCCGAGGCGAAGGCGAATCGCGACGCGACGATCGTCGCGCTTGGCGGCGGCGTGATCGGCGACCTCGCCGGCTTTGCCGCCGCGTGCTGGATGCGCGGTATCGCCTTCGTGCAGGTGCCGACGACCCTGCTGGCGATGGTCGACTCCTCCGTCGGCGGCAAGACCGCGGTCGATCTGCCACAGGGCAAGAACCTCGTCGGCGCGTTCCACCAACCGCGCGCGGTGATCATAGATACCGGCACGCTGGCAACGTTGCCCGCGCGCGAGCTGCGTGCAGGATTCGCCGAAGTGATCAAGTACGGCGCGCTTGGCGATGCGACGTTTTTCACCTGGATCGAACAGCACGCCGACGCCTTGCTCGCGCGCGAAGCGCAAGCCGTGACCGCGGCGATCGCGCACTGCTGCGCGCAGAAAGCCGACATCGTTGCGCGCGACGAAACCGAGCGTGGCGAGCGCGCCCTGCTCAACCTCGGCCACACCTTCGGCCATGCGCTGGAAACCGCGAGCGGCTATGGCACTCTATTACACGGCGAGGCGATCGCGATCGGCATGGTGTGCGCGGCGCGCCTGTCGGCGAACATCGGCCGCGCGCCGGCGGCCGATACGCAACGTCTGATCGCGCTGCTCGAACGCTTCGGTCTGCCGACCACGACCTCAGCCGGCCTTGATGCCGATGACGTGATCGGCCTGATGCGACTCGACAAGAAAAATCTCAGCGGTCGCCTGCGCCTGATTCTGTGGCGCGGGATCGGACTGGCGGAAATCGTTTCGGATGTGGATGCCGATGCCATTCGTGCGGTGTTGACTGCGGCATAGTGCGGGGCTCGGGGTCCGGGAAAAGCATTGAAAAGTGCCGTCATTACTCGCTGCATCCGCAGCTTGCACTTCGGGCCGGCTTCGCCGTTCGCTCCGGCATCCTGCCTACGCAGTCCAGCGAAAGCGGGAATCCAGTTTTTGTGGTTGTTAGCAAAATGCAGATCAGGATGGATGACCAGCTTCGCTGTTGAAAACCCAGCTTTCGCTGGAATGACGAGCAAGGGCATTTCGTCTCACGCTACAATTGCACACCATGCGCGTCTTTCTGCAAACCAAGCCCGCCTCCAGCGATGCACCGCGCTATTACCAGATCGCGCTGCAGCAGGATCTGCTCGGCGGCTGGACCTTGACGCGCGAATGGGGCCAGCAGGGCGGTCGCGTGAGCCTGAAGCGCGAGATTTATCTCGAACGCGACGATGCGCTTGCCGCTTTCGAGCATGCGCGCGATGCGCAGCTCAAGCGCGGTTTCAAACTGATGTTCAGCCAGGGCATGGATTCGCCCTATTCCTAGACCGATTGCAACCGTCCGACGGCTGCCGACGGCGATCCGAGTATACAAATGCAAAACGAACGTTTTTTGCGCGCCCTAAGGCGCGAGCCCGTCGATTGCACTCCGGTGTGGATCATGCGCCAGGCCGGGCGCTATCTGCCCGAATACCGCGCCACGCGCGCACGCGCCGGCAGCTTCGTGAAGCTGTGCAAAACGCCTGAACTCGCTTGCGAAGTCACCCTGCAGCCGATCGCGCGTTTCCCGCTCGATGCTGCGATTTTGTTCTCCGACATTCTGACCATTCCCGACGCGATGGGGCTGAGCCTGTCGGTCGATGAAGGCGTCGGCCCGCGCCTCGCGCACCCGGTGCGCACGCGCGCCGACATCGACAAGCTCGGCGTGCCGGATCCGGAAACCGAATTGCGCTACGTAATGGATGCGGTACGCCTGATCCGCCGTGAACTGAATGGCCGCGTGCCGCTGATCGGCTTCGCCGGCAGTCCGTGGACGCTGGCCTGCTACATGATCCAAGGCGAAGGTTCAGCCAGCTTCGCGCGGCCCAAGGCGCTCGCCTGGGACGATCCAGCGACAATGCACCGCCTGCTCGACGTCGTCGCCCGCGCGGTCGCCAGCTATCTCGCTGCACAGGCCGCCGCCGGCGCGCAGGCATTGATGGTGTTCGATACCTGGGGCGGATTGCTCGCGCCGGAAATGTTCCGCGAATTCAGCCTGCGCTATCTGGCGCAAATTGCGCAAATGCTGAAAAGCGACCATGTCGCACGCGACGTGCCGCTGATTTTGTTCAGCAAAGGCGCGAACTCGCATCTCGAAGCGCTCGCCGACACCGGCTGCGCCGCACTCGGCCTCGACTGGACCATCGCGCTCGGCGACGCGCGCGCGCGCGTCGGCAGTCGCGTCGCCCTGCAGGGCAATCTCGATCCATCCGTGCTGCACGCAAATCCCGACGCGATCCGCGCCGAAGTCGGCAAGGCACTCGCGAGCTTCGGTGCGCATCCGGGCCATGTATTCAATCTCGGCCACGGCATTACGCCCGATGTGAACCCCGAAAATCTCGCGATACTGATCGATGCGGTGCATGCGCTAAGCAAACGCGATTAGCGGCGGTCAACGCACGAACACTTGCCGCAGACTGGTACGCAGCATCCCAACTGAGACGGGTTTGCGCACAAACGCGTCCATGCCGGCGGCGAGGCAGAGCGCGTCCTCATTGCCGACCGAACGGGCCGAGATACCGATCAACGGCAGGCGCGGATGCTGCTGCGTCGCCTCCCGCGCGCGTATCGTGCGTGTGAGCGCGAGGCCATCGAGGCCGGGCAGATCGAGATCGAGCAAGACCACATCGAAGACTTCGATCTCGATTTCGGCGAGCGCCGCCAGACCTTGCGCGACATGGCGCACGCGATGGCCGAGCGCGTCGAGCTGGCCGCAAATGACGGCGGCAACGGTCGCATCGTCCTCGACCAGCAGGATGCGCAATGCATCGCCGTCTGCCGGACTTTGTATATTTGTTGCATTCTCCACTTCCCGCAGGGGTTCTACCGACGACAGTGGCAGGACGACGCGGAACGTGCTGCCCACGCCCGCTGCGCTGTCGACGCTGATCTCGCCGCCCATGCGCGCGACCAGTTCGCGGCAGATGGCCAGGCCGAGGCCGCTGCCGCCGTAGCGCTGTTGCGCACCCTGCGCCTGCTCGAAGCGCTGGAACAGACGCGCCCGCGTCGTTTCCGCAATCCCCGGACCGGTGTCGCGAACACTGAACTGCACCGCACCGTTGGCCGCTGGCGCAAGCCCGATGCCGACCTCACCGCGCTCGGTGAACTTGATCGCGTTGTTCACGAGGTTGAGGAAAATCTGCTTGATGCGCACGGCATCGCCACGCACCCAGCGCGGTGCGTCCGGCGCAGTCGCGTGGGAAAACGCAAGCTCCTTGCGCGCCGCCAGCGTCTGCGCGAGCGCGGCGATGTCGCGGACCAGGGCGTGCATATCCAGCGGTGCGTCCTCGAGTTCGAGCCTGCCCGCCTCGATGCGCGCCAGATCGAGCGAGTCGTTGACCAGACGCAGCATCATGTTGCCGGAACTGGCGATCGCTTCTGCGTAGCCGCGTTGTTGCGCATCGAGCGGGGTGCGCAGCAGCAGCTCGGTCATGCCGAGCACACCGGTCATCGGTGTACGGATTTCGTGACCCATGGTGGCGAGAAAGCTGGTCTTCGCCTCGCTCGCCTGTTCGGCAAAGCCGCGCCGCTGTTCGGCCAGCGCAAACGCGTGCCGGCGCTCGACGCGCAGGCGATATGCGCGCAGCGCGAACCAGACTGCGCAGAGTACGATCAGTGCGTATAGCGCAAACGCCCAACGCGTGGCCCACGGCGGCGCTGGCAATTCAATCGACAGCGACGCATTCGTTTTACTCCATACGCCATCGGCCGTGGCGGCGCGGAGCGACAGTTTGTGAACGCCGGGTGGCAGTTGCGGAAATTCACGGTCGCCGCGTGCGCCGCTGTCGATCCAGTCCGCATCGACTCCGCGTAGCCGCCACTGGTAGTGATTCGCGGCCGGGTTGACGAACGCCAGCGCACGCGCCGAGATACGCAAATCGCGATCATTCCAGCGCAACGCCAACTTGCCGGTCGTTGCATCCAATGCGACATCGCGGCCTTCGCGTCGCACCGAGACAACATCGATTTTGACTCGCGGCGCCTGCACCCTCACATCCATTTGCTCAGGCATGAAGCCGACAATACCGGCGATGGTACCGCCGAAAATGCTGCCGTCGCCGCGATCGATCAGCGCGAAACGATTGAATTCCGAACTAGCCAGACCATCGTGTGCGTCGTAAAGACGGATCGCGCGCGTTGCGGGATCCACGCGCCAAAGCCCGCGCGCGCTACTCACCCAAAGTACGCCATGCGCGTCAATGCGCAAACCGCCGGCGCTCAGCGCCGGCCAACCGTTCGCTGCATCAATGCGCTCAATCGAGCTGAGCACGCCGGCACCATAACGATAATGTTCCAACGCGCCGATCACGTGCAGCCAGAGCGTGCCGTCCGCAGCAAACGCGAATTCAAGTACACGCTGGGCGGGCGCCCCGGCGATAGCGATGAAATGTTTCGTCGCGGTATCGAACCGTTCCAGTCCTCTGGCCCCCGCGACAAGCAACACCCCTGACAAATCGAACCCGATCTGGTTGATATCCTGGCTGCGCAGTCCGGCGGTTTCATCGTCGTAGCGCTCTATCTTGAATGTCCACGGATTGATGCGATGCACGCCAGCCCCGTTGACCGCGGCCCACACGTCGCCTGCATGATCTTGAGCCAGAAGACTAACAACGCCGCGCGCGAGCGCATTGGTGCGTTTGCCATCGACCGGAATATCGCGGAATTTTCCACTTTGCAAATCGTATACCCGCAGGCCGCGACCGTGTCCGACCCATAGCTGGCCATCGCGGTCCGGTAAAATCGACCAGAGTGCTTTGTCCGGTATGTCAAAACGTTGCGCGTACCGCTCTACCTTGCCAGTCTGGGGATCGAGCCGGTCGATTCCCCCGTCCGTGTTCACCGACCAGACGCCTCCCTGAGCGTCGGCGGCGAGGCCTTGTACGTGATTGCTCGACAGGCTCTGCGCGTCGGACGGATCGGCCCGGAACGTGGCGAAGTCGCGCCAGCGCGGCGGCAGCATCGCGACGCCTCCATCGAGCGTGGTGAACCACAAGCTGCCCTCGGCGTCGCGCAACGCATCGTAGATTGTTGTGCTGTGCAGGCTGCCGGGCAGATAGGCGTTTTCGATATAGCCGTGCAGGCGTCCATCCGCCTCGCGCCGGTCGATGCCGGTTCGGGTACCGATCCACAGTTCACCTGCAGTATCGCGGACGAGACTCAGGCTGATCTTGTCGGTCATTGCCGTGTCCGCGATCAGAACTGCCTTGAACTCGGCATCGATGTGCGCCAGGCCTTGGCGTGTCGTGACCAGCATTCCTCCGTCGTCGGCGGGAATGAAGGTGGTCGCGTTGATACGTGCGTTATCGGGCA
This sequence comes from Pseudomonadota bacterium, assembly GCA_043746455.1. Taxonomy (GTDB): domain Bacteria; phylum Pseudomonadota; class Gammaproteobacteria; order Xanthomonadales; family Rhodanobacteraceae; genus Rudaea. The sequence continues at coordinate 1 of JAYTQX010000008.1, read as the reverse complement.
A
>JAYTQX010000007.1:0-5801 GCA_043746455.1 Pseudomonadota bacterium | reverse complement strand
TGGATCCTGCGTCTGAAAGACACCGACCGCGTGCTCGCCGACGATCCGCGCCTGGCCCTGTCGATCCGCCTGCGCAATCCCTACGTCGATCCGATGAGCCTGATGCAGGTCGATCTGCTGGCGCGCTGGCGCGCTAGCGAACGCAGCGACGAGGCCCTGTTCGCCGCGCTCGTCGCCACGGTCAACGGTATTGCGCAGGGGTTGCAGAACACCGGCTGATCGGAGCGCGCACCAAGCCCTCCCCTTCAAGGGGAGGGTTGGGTGTGGTGTTGAAAGAGATATTGATGGAATTACGGGATGGTTGTTGCACACACCATCCCTACCGACCTCCCCTTTGAAGGGGGAGGAGCAAAATCCCGGCATCGCTTGAAGTACTTCAATCGTTCGTGCGCAACATCGGCGCAAACGCCGCCGGTACCGACATGCTGGCGCGGATCGCCATCGCCAGATCGCCGGCGCCGAAAACCACTTTCTCGCCGCTGCCGATGTCGGTCGCGACCGAGCGAAACGGAATCGGCAGATCGTCGAGTTTCTGCGTCTGCAGCGTCGAGAGCAAAAGCCGGCGCAGCAGCAATTGCAGTTTCTGCCCCTGGATGACGCCGCGCGGCAGCGCGATCCTGCCGTCGCGCAAACCCAGCTCGATGCCGCCGAGAAAACGCAGCTCGTCCTCCTTGCGCCGCATCAGCAATTCCTCGCGCGGCGGATCGTCGTTGAACATGTCCTTCCAGTCGATGCCCCTGAGTACCGCCTCGATCTCGTCGGCCTTGTAGCCGGCCGCGTAGAGGCCGCCGACGATAGCGCCCATCGAGGTGCCGGTGACGCAATCGATCGGCACATGTTCGCGTTCAAGTATCTTCAGCACGCCTATATGCGCCGAGCCGCGCGCACCGCCGCCGCCGAGCACCAGGCAGGTTTTCGGATGCGCGGTCTGCGCCGCCGCATGCGCGGCAACGCAACTCAAAATCACGGCAAACAGGCAGGCGATGGCGCGGGACATGGCATGATCCAAGGTTGAGCAACTGCGACAAGACTAGCGAATTCACGGCACGGCAAACAGGTCGGCGTGCGCATCCGCGCGAATGTGATCGCGATTGCGCACCGACTACTTTTCAGATCGCGCAGTGCGATTGATCCGGCGCACTAGTTCCGCTCAACCTTCGAGTGCCTGCCAGCGCAGATAGGCCGCGTCGAGTTCGGCCTGCAAGGCGGCCAGCGCCTGATTGGCGACGAGAATCGCCGTGCTGTCCTGGCGGAAGAACGCAGGATCGTGCATGTCCTGCGTGCGCGCGGCGATCTGCGTCTCCAGCGCCTCGATGCGCGCCGGCAATTGTTCGAGTTCGCGCGCGTCCTTGTAGCTGAGTTTTCGTTTGCTGGGTGACTCTGGCGCTGTTTCTTTTTGCTCGTCATTCCCGCGAAAGCGGGATTCCATAGTCTTCTCTGCTGCTTTGGTCGACTCGGAAGTCAACGGCGCTGGATTACTCGCTTCGCTCGCCCCTGCGGGGCCGTCCTGTGGACGTTCTGCGCACTTCGCGCTTGTCCCGCTTTCGCGGGAATGACGAATTGAAGTTTCGCCTGTCACCGAGGAGCGCTGCCGCACCCAGTCGCTGTATCCACCAATGTATTCGCCGACGCGACCACCGCCTTCGAGCACGAGTGTGCTGGTCACCACGTTGTCGATAAATTCACGATCGTGCGACACCAGCAGCAAGGTGCCGCGATAGGCCGCTAGCAATTCTTCGAGCAGTTCCAGCGTCTCGACGTCGAGATCGTTGGTCGGTTCGTCCATCACCAGCAGGTTCGATGGCTGCGCAAAAAGCTTTGCCAGCAGCAGGCGGTTGCGCTCGCCGCCGGACAGACGCGTGATCGGCGCGCGCGCGCGTTCGGGTGAGAACAGAAAATCCTGCAGATAGCCCAGCACATGCTTGCGGCTGCCGTCGAGTTCGATGTACTCGGTACCTTGCGCCACGTTGTCGAGCACATTCAGATCGTCGCGCAACTGGCTGCGGTGCTGATCGAAGTAGGCGACCTGCAGACCGGTGCCGAGCGCGATCTCGCCGCGCGCGGGCGCCAGTTCGCCGAGCAGCAGTTTCAGAAGTGTACTTTTCCCGGAACCGTTTGGGCCGATGATGCCGACACGATCGCCGCGCAGGATCGTCGTCGAAAAATCGTGCAGGATGGTCTGCTCGCCCCAGGCGTAGTCGACATCCTTCGCCTCGATCACTTTCTTGCCCGAGGCCCGCGCCGTCGCCAGCGTCATCTTCGCATTGCCGCCCAGTTCGCGCCGCTGCGCGCGCTCGCGGCGCAGCGCCTTCAGCTCACGTACGCGGCCCTCGTTGCGCGTGCGCCGCGCCTTGATGCCCTGACGGATCCACACTTCTTCCTGCGCGAGTTTCTTGTCGAACTGTGCAGCCGCCTGCGCCTGCGCGTGCAGGCGTTCTTCGCGGCGACGCAGATAATTGTCGTAATCGCCTGGCCAAGAAGTGACCTGACCGCGATCGATTTCGACAATCCGCGTCGCGAGCGCGCGCAGAAAGCTGCGATCGTGGGTAACGAACACGATGCTGCCGTTGAAATTGCGCAGAAACTCTTCGAGCCACGCGATCGCGTCGATGTCCAGATGATTGGTCGGCTCATCGAGCAGCAGCAAGTCGGGCGCGCGCACCAGCGCCTGCGCGAGCAGCACGCGGCGCTTCATGCCGCCGGACAGCGCGGCGAAGTCCACGTCTTCGGGCAGGTCCAGACGCAGCAGCACCTGCTGCACGCGCCGATCCAGATCCCAGCCGTGCAGTGCCTCGATCTTCGTCTGCACCGCGCCGAGCGCAGCCAGATCGCCTGCATCAGTCAAGTGCTTGCCGATCAGATGATGATATTCGGCGAGCAGCGCACCGAGCTCGCCCAGACCCAGCGCGACCACCTCGAACACGTTGCCGGCCGTGTCCATCGGCACTTCCTGCGTTAGCCGCGCGATGCGCACGCCGCCCTGCACGCGCACTTCGCCATCGTCGGGTCTGATCTCGCCGGCAAAAAGGCGCAGCAGTGTCGATTTGCCCTCGCCGTTGCGCCCGACAATGCACACGCGCTCGTTGGCCTCGATCGCGAGATCGACTTTTTCAAGCAGCAGTGGACCGCCGACACTGTAGTCGACGTTTTGGAGTTGGATCAAAGGCATGCGTGAATTGTAAACGGTGCCGCGCTGTCGCATCGAACATTTCGCGCTGCGTTTGACATCTGATGCGTAATGCGTGATGCTTCGCCGATTCTTCGCGGAGATCGGTTCATGCGTACAACCTTGTCCATCGATGACGATGTGCTTGCCGCCGCCAAGGCCTTGGCCGAGCGGCAGCGCAAGACGATAGGCGAAGTCGTATCCGAGCTTGCGCGCAAAGCCTTGCAGCCGGCCAAGCTCGCGCAGCGTCGCCGTAACGGCGTGCCCTTGTTTCCCGTGCGCAAAAACTCAGGTCCGGTCACAATGGAATTGATCAATCGGTTGCGCGACGAATCGCCGTGAAAGTGCGCGAAGCGGCAACCCCGTATCGGCCAGGATCTTATTTGCTGGACGTCAACGTGCTGCTGGCCCTGCTCGATCCGGCGCACGTGTTTCACGATCGGACCCACGCATGGTTCAAACACACGGGCAGCGCTGCATGGGCCACTTGTCCGCTCACCGAGAACGGCGTGGTGCGCATTGCCAGTCAGCCCAGCTATCCCAATTCACCCGGCGCTCCGCCCGTCGTAACGGCCATGCTGCAAGAATTTTGTGCACACCGCGGCCATGTTTTCTGGGCTGACACGATCAGCGTGCGCGACGGGCAGCGCTTTGCCCACCGCTCCCTGCTCAGGGCGTCCCAATTGACCGACAGTTATTTGCTGGCGCTCGCCGTTGCACACAGGGGATTCCTGGCCACCCTCGATCGCCAGCTCGCCAGCGATGCCGTCTTTGGCGGCAAGGCAGCGCTGCATATCATCAAGTAGCCGCGCCGCGGACGTTTCCGTCGGCGTCTTTTGCTTGCGGCCTGAGCATCTGTCGCGTATCTTACTTTTGTCTTACCAAGGTACGACGTGTCATGGGCAAGGACCCGAAAATCACCACCACCGTGTCCACCAAGGGCCAGGTCATCCTGCCCAAGGCGATCCGCAGCAAGCGGAATTGGAATGCCGGCACCAAACTTGTGGTTGAAGATACGCCGCAAGGCGTGCTGCTGAAGGCCGTGCCGCTGTTCAAGCCGACGCGCATGAAGGATGTTTACGGCGCGGCAAAATACAAGGGACCGCCGGTTTCCATCGAGGACATGGATGCCGCCATCGAGGCCGAGTTCAGGCGCCGGCATGCACGCGGTCGATACTAACGTCATCGTCCGCTGTCTCACGCGCGATGACGTCAGGCAATCGCCGATCGCTCGGGAGTTCATCGATCGGCACGACGTGCTGGTGCTGTCGACGGTTCTGATCGAATGCGAATGGGTGATGCGCGGTGTTCACCGATTGCCGCCGGCGGAGATCGCTGCGCTAATGCGGCAGTTCGCCGGTCTGCCGACAGTTTCGCTCGAGCAGCCGCAGATCGTTGCGCAAGCCTTGGACTGGTTCGAGCAAGGTATGGACTTCGCCGACGCATTGCATCTGGCCAGCAGCGACGATTGCGAAGCCTTTGCCACCTTCGACCGCAAGCTGGCAACGGTCGCACGCAAGGCCAAGGCGGGCAAAGTGAAGGCATTGTGAGAGGTTTGCAGAAGTCCCAAATTGGGACTAAACTTGCCTTCACATGAGGGTAATCGCCGTCTCGACGCTGAAGGCATTCTGGACCGGCAGGTCCGAACACCGCGATGCTGAGAGGCCAACGTTGGCTTGGTATCGAGACGTGGTGCAGGCCGACTGGGCCAGGCCAGCCGACGTCAAAGCACAATTCGGCAATGCCAGCATCCTGCGCGATGGCCGCGTCGTGTTCAATATCGGCGGCAACAAATACCGCATCGTCGTATGGATCAACTATCCCTATCGCGTCGTCTATGTTCGCTTCATCGGCACGCACACGCAGTACGACGCCATCGATGCGCAAACCATTTGAGGTGATCCCATGAACATCAAGCCGATCAAGACCAAGGCCGACCACCGCGCTGCACTCAAGCAGATCGAAGCGCTGATGACGGCCAAGCCGAGAACCCCGCAAGGCGATCAATTGGATGTGCTGGCGACTTTGGTCGAGGCATACGAACGCGTGCATTTCCCGATGGATTTGCCCGACGCGGTCGACGCGATCAAATTCCGCATGGAGCAGCAAGGCCTCACCGCCAAGGATCTGGAGCCCGTGATCGGCCGCAGCAACCGTGTCTATGAAGTGCTCAATCGCAAGCGGCCGTTGACGTTGCGCATGATCGAAGGCCTGCACGCGAAGTTCGGCATTCCGGCGGAGAGTTTGATCAAGCAGGGTTTGCACAGAACTTCTCGTCGGGCGGCTTGAGAGGATTTGCTCAAGGGTTGGGAGGGTACGAATGACGGTGAATCTCTGTTCATGCGATGCGGCGGCGATATCGTTCAGTCACAGAGATTCCAAATGGGACAAAAATCATGCATCATGCGCGGTAGTTGTCCCAGAGAACGCCAATGACTCCCGCCTCCGCATATGACGTACTTCAACAGGCGCGCGCACGCTATACCCAGCGCGAGCTGTCCGCGATTCTCGAAGTCAACGAAAGTACGTTCCGACGTTGGGAAGTGAGGGAGGAAATTCCCCCTTATCGCGTGGATGCGGTTCGCCAGCGCATCCTGCCACTGATCACCGCGCCGGCCAACGACGATCACGCCTT
>JAYTQX010000006.1:0-3549 GCA_043746455.1 Pseudomonadota bacterium | reverse complement strand
TGGCGACGACGACTTCGATCGGCATCCCGGTCGAATCGATCGATACGGCATCGGCCGCCGGCTTGAGCGGCGCCACCGCACGTCCGGCGTCGCGCACGTCGCGCGCCTCGATCTCGCGCAAAAGGGCGCCAAGTGTAACGCCTAAGCCCTTTTCTTTCAACTGCTTATAACGCCTGCGCGCCCGTTCCTCGGCGCTGGCGGTCAGGAAAACCTTGAGACCGGCGTCCGGGAATATGACCGTACCCATATCGCGGCCGTCGGCGACCAGGCCGGGCAGCTTGCGGAAACTGCGTTGTTTGTCGAACAAGGCCGTGCGCACCGAGGGAATCGCCGCAATCGCCGATGCCGCCGCCCCGCAGGTTTCGGTGCGCAATTCGTCCGTGGCATCCAGGCCATTGACGATCACGCGCGTCTCGCCGCCGTCTTTGAGGTCGCGAAACGTGATCTTCGTCGTCTCGGCGCAGCGCGTTACCGCTTCGGTGTCGGACAGATCCAGCCCCGCCATGCCCGCGGCGAAGCCGACCGCCCGGTACAAGGCCCCGGAATCGAGCAGATACCAGCCCAGCGCCTCGGCCACGCGCGCGCTGATCGTGCCCTTGCCCGAACCGGACGGGCCGTCGATGGTGAGGACGGCGGGGACGACTTTCTCGACGCTCGATGCGGACATGAAGTCATGCCTGGCTTGGACGCGCACTACCGGGCAATACCGGGCCAGAGCAAAACGCTCGGCTTAAGTCCGAGCCCGTTTGCAACATTGTATATACGTATATTTTTCGACATATTCAATTCGAATCTGACCCCTACTTGCGCGCCGCGATGATCTGGCTCAGGTAATCCGGCGTGCCCTCCATGCGCACCAGATGCGGGTACTGCAGGCCGCTGTGATAATCCACCGGAATGGTCCGGTATTCACCTTGGTACTTCAGCAAGAGCTGGATCGGCGACTTGTTGTCCTTGGCCGCAGCGATCGCTTCCTGAAGTATGTCGTTCGTGTAGGCGTGGCCGTTCACCGCGATCAGGGTCGCGCCGGTGCTGACGTGGGCCTGGTACGCCGGCCCGTCCCAGCGCACATCGTTGATCTGCCCCTTGTCGTTCATGGTCAGGCCGATCGACCAAGTGAAGTTGTAAAGGTGACGCGGCGGTTCCGGCCGGCTGTCGTACTGCTTTTCGTACGCGCTTGGCTGATCGGTGTAGACCAGCTTCCAGCCCGACCCTGCGATGCCGTCCAGTAGCGGCGGCTGGTTCGCATCGACGCGCGAGCGCACGAAGCTCGCCCAGTCGTCCTTCGCCACGCTGTTCAATGCCGCGACCACGTCGTCGAAGGTGTAGGTTTTCGTCACGAAGCTGCCGTTGTCGACGCCGAAGAACGCACGCGCGAAATCGTCCAGCGATTTGCTGTCATGCGTCAGCGCGCGGATACGGGCGTCCGCCGCCAGCCACATCATCTGTCCGGCGCTGTAGTACTCCTCGCTCATTTGCCAGCTGCGATAAGGCAAAGCCGAGCGTTGCGCGGCGGTCGGGTCGTTGGTGGTGTCCTCTAGCGTACGCCAGTCGAAACCGGGGCGGTTGCGCTGGTAATTGGCCGCGACCATGGCCAGCGCGTCGCGGAACTGCTCGGGCGCCCACAGGCCTGCGCGCGCGGTCAGCACGAAGCCCCAGTACTGCGTCTGGCCCTCGTACACCCACAGCAGCGAATCGCCCATCGGCACGTTGAGGTTGGGTGTCCACAGATCGGCCGGACGGCGGAATTTGCCGTTCCACGAATGCGTGTACTCGTGGGGCAGCAGGTCGCGACCCGGCGCGGCATCCTTCCAGGCGGTGAAGTAGTCGGCGCCCATGCCGTTCTCGCTGGACTGATGGTGCTCCGTGCCGTTGCCGCCCATCTGATCCGACAGCGAGAACAGGAAGTCGTAGTGGTCGTAGTGGTGCGAGCCAAACAGCTTCACCGCCTGCGTCACCAGAGCGCGGTGCACCTGTACCTGTTCGGGCGTCATCTCCAGGAACTTCGGCGCGTCGGCGACGATGTCCATGTGCACCGCCGTCTCGCCGCCCGGGTTGAGATCGACGCGTTTGAAGTACTGGCCCGCGTAGATCGGCGAATCCACCAGCGTGTTGAACGTCACCGGCCTGAAGGTGATGGTGTCGCCCGACTGCGAGGCCGGATTTTGATCAGCACGTTCCAGCGCCGTGCCGAGCTGCCAGCCTTGCGCCAGCGTCACGCTGGGGGCGAAGGTGATGTCGCGCGAAAAATAACCGGCCGGATACAGCGCCACCTTGCTCCATTCCATGTCCATCATGCGATCGGTGATCTCGAACCCACCGTCGCGAGGCGACAGGTACTGAAAGTCCGCCTCAAGCGTACTGGCGCCGGCAGGCACCTCGAGATGGAAGGCATACACGTTGTACTTGTCGCGCTTCCACTTCAACTGCTGCCCGTTGGCCGTGAGCTTGAGGCCGGCGAGCATGTCGATCGGGCCGGTCGGCGAATGGTCGCCGGGAATCCACTGCGGGTACAGCAGCGTCAAGGCGCCGGCCGTGACCGGAATCGTTTCGTGCACGCGAAAGATGCCTTGCGCGGTATCACTGGCATCGACCTTAATTGCGATGGTGCCCGGATACGGCGTGTCCTGCGGCGTCGGCACCTGGGCGCTGCGCGCGTCCTGCGCCGCGGCGGTTGTCGCCATGAGTGCCAGGGAGACTGCCAGGGCCAGCAGCGCAACAGTGCGGCACGGCGCCTTCGGCATTCCAGCAAGAGAAATGAGGGACATGAAGCACTCCGGCAATCAGATAAAGGATTGCGCCAACTTAGCATCACGGGGACAGCGTGAGACACAGGCCAGATGGCATCCCCACGCATGGATGACTTTCCGCAGGGCGGCGCAAGCTGGCATGGCCACATGGGGACAAGCAGACAATTTCGGAAACTGAGCCGACTGGGGACGGCTGCGCAGGGCCGCCAGCCCCACCCGAATGATATGTTCTACACACCGCCGCATCCATTGACGCGCGATGAGCGTATACACAGTTTAATCCTTCCTCGTTGACCCAAGGACAAGCCCGCATGAAGCCATCGCTCACGTTCGCCGCCGTCGCCCTCGTCGCAGCGGCCACCCTCGCCTCACCGGCGTTCGCGGCTTTGAAGGAAGGCACCCAGGCGCCGGACTTTTCCGCACCGGCCTATCTCGCCGGCAAGCCCTTCACCTTCAAACTGGCTGACGCGCTGAAGAAGGGCCCGGTGGTGGTCTACTTCTTCCCGGCGCCACATACCTCGGGCTGCAATGTGGAAGCGCACCTGTTTTCCGAAGCAATCCCCCAGTTCAAGGCTGAGCACGCCACGGTGATCGGTGTCACCGCCGGCAACCTCGACCAGTTGGCCGATTTCTCGAAGGAAACCGAACACTGCGGCGGCAAGTTCCCCGTCGCCGCCGACACCGGTGCCAAGATCGCCAAGGAGTACGACGCCACGCTGCTGATGCGACCGGGCTGGTCGGACCGCACGTCCTACGTGATCGCGCCGTCGGGCAAGATCACCTTCGTCTATTCAAACCT
>JAYTQX010000005.1:0-5716 GCA_043746455.1 Pseudomonadota bacterium | reverse complement strand
TTTTCCATTGCCCGGCCGCGTACTTATTGGCTTCGGCCCAGGTGGGATAGGCATGGATCGTGCCGAGGATTTTGCCGAGTCCCAGGCCATGGCGCATCGCCAGCACGAACTCGGCCAGCATTTCGCCCGCATGCTGACCGACGATCGTCGCGCCGAGGATGCGATCCTTGCCGGGCGGCGTCAGAATCTTGACGAAACCCAGTGCCTGATCCTCGGTGATCGCTCGGTCCAACTCCTTGAGTTCATAGCGGGTGATCTCATAGTCGATGCCCTGTTTCCGCGCCTCACGCTCGTTGAGACCGACGCGAGCGACTTCCGGATCGACGAATGTGACGGCGGGAATCACCGAGTAATCGATGCGGAACCGGCGCCACTGACGGAACAATGCGTTCACCGTTGCGTACCATGCTTGATGCGCCGCCGTGTGCGTGAACTGATAAGGACCGGCGACATCGCCGCAGGCATAGATGTTTGGGTACAAGGTTGCAAGATACGCATCCGTCTCGACGGTCGGCGCCGCCGGGATTCCCAACTCCTCGAGACCCAGGCCGCCGGTACGCGGTTGCCGCCCAACCGCAACGAGCAATCGGTCGTAGCGCAACCGCTCCACGCCGCCCGGCGATTCGCACACCAACACCGCGCCGTCTGCGTCGCGCGCGACCGCGAGCGCGTTGCAGCCGGTACGCACGTCGACCCCATCGGCGGCGAGGCGCGACCGTACGAACTCCGACACCTCGGCGTCTTCGCGCACCAACAACTGCTCGGCGCGTTGAATTTGAATCACCTTCGATCCAAAACGCGCAAACGCCTGCGCCAATTCGCAGCCGATGGGCCCACCGCCGAGGATCAGCAGACGCTTGGGTAATTCGCGCAATTGCCACAGCGTATCCGACGTCAGATAGTCCGAGCCTTCCAGACCCGGCAGCGCCGGAATCAGCGGCTCGGCGCCGCTCGCTATCACGATTGCGCGCGTGCTGATCGGCGTACCGTCGACATCCACCACCCACGGCGACAGGATTTTCGCGTTGCCGCGCCGAACGTCCACGCCCAAGGCGCGAAAGCGCTCGACCGAATCGTGCGGCGCTACGGTTGCCACAGCGCGCTGTACGCGCCCCATGACGGCGCGAAAATCGACCGTCACCGCGCCGACGTGTACGCCGGTTCCGGCCGCGGTACGCGCTTGCGCCGCCAAACGCGCACTGTGGATCAAGGTCTTCGAGGGCACGCAGCCGGTGTTCAGGCAATCGCCGCCCATCTTCTGGCGTTCGACCAAGGTGACCTTGGCGCGCACGGTCGTCGCGATGAACGCGCTGACCAGACCGGCGGAACCGGCGCCGATCACGACGAGATTGCGGTCGAATCGCTGCGGCTTCGGCCACGCCGCATAGCGGCGCTTGACCTTGATGCGTTCGAGCGTCCAGCGCGCCAGCAGCGGAAATACGCCGAGCAGCGCGAACGAACCGATGTTGCGCGCGGACAGGATCCCCGACAGCGAATGCAGTTCGGACAATCGCGTGCCGGCGTTCACGTAGACCACCGTAACGGCGAGCATGCCGATCTGGCTGACCCAATAGAACGTGCGCAGCGCCAGCGGCGTCAACCCCATCAGCAAATTGACGACGAAAAACGGAAAAACCGGCACGAGGCGCAGCGTGAACAAATACAGCGCACCCTCACGCTGCATGCCGGCGTTCACCGCGCGCAGCCGTGCGCCGAAGCGCTTCTGAACCGCCTCCAGAAACAGGTAACGGCTCGCAAGAAACGCGAGCGTCGCGCCGATGCTCGAGGCGAAGGATACCAATACGGTGCCCTCGAGGAGACCGAACAACGCGCCGGCGGCCAGCGTCAGCAGACCAGCGATTGGCAACGACAGTGCCGCGCACGCGACATAGACCAAGAAGAAGGCCGCCGCGAACCCAAAGGGATGGGCCTGGCGATAGCCCTGGAGCGCAAGCTGGCGAGCCTGCAGCGCGCCGAGATTGATCTCGTGCTGCAGTCCCGAAGCGAAAAAGGCCGTGACGGCACCCAGCAGTGCGACCACGATCAAGGCGCGGAGTAGTTTGGTCTTGTGTCGCAAGGGTCAGCCTTTCAGGTACTCGCGGATCGACTGGCGGGCGAGAATCGGCGCGCCCTCACCGGGCATTCCGGCACGGCGTCGCTTGCGTTCACCGCGATCGAGCGTTGATTCCGGGCAATAGCCATCGGTCCCCCTCACGTTGCACCATACTGCCCCGGCTATCGTACCGCACGGTATTGCGGATCCGTTGCGCTCGAACTCAAAACTATAGAGGCTCCGTTCGTACAAAAGGATTCAACCGACGGCCGATCGGTCTCTGTGCACGCATCGCCCAGGTGCTGCCGGTGTGAACGCCCGCGCGCACCTCGAATTCATTTCAAGGCCTTGGAGGATGCGATTCAAGGATACGGAGGCGGCTCCGGAATAGCTTCTCCGTCTTTGCGCGGGTCGGAAGCGCCGAAGTTCACGCCGGTGGAAAGGTATCGCTCGGTCGCTTGACCACCACCCATGTGCGCAGAAAATGCGCCACGAACTTGTATCTGATGCCCGCGAGCCTCTAGTGCCGCGCGCACGGCGGGCGGCACCCGATCTTCCATTTGCACATCGCAGCCGCCGAAAGTGATTTTGTCGAAGCGCGCTGCTTCGAGCGCCGCCTGAATATTCATGCCGAAGTCCACTACGTTCGAGACAAACTGCGCATGCGCCTGCGCCTGATTGAATCCGCCCATGATGCCAAACGCGATTCGGCGGTCTCCCTTGCTCATGAATGCGGGAATGATCGTGTGCAGCGGGCGCTTGCGACCCGCAAGAACGTCAGGGGAGCCCGGCTCGAGATTGAACAGCGCGCCGCGGTCTTGCAGCACGAAACCGGAATCATCGGCGACGAGTCGTGAACCGAACTCGTCGTAATTGCTTTGAATGAGCGACACCATGTTGCCATCCCGATCCACGACGGTCATATACGTCGTATCGCCCAAATTCTCATGCGGCATCCCGGGACCGGCATTACAATTTGCCTTGAACATGTCGATCGCCTTCGCCCGTGCCCGCGCGTAGTCGTCCGACAGTAATCCTGCTACCGGTATTTTGCTGAATCGCGGATCACCGATGTACCGCTGCAAGTCCGCATACGCCAGCTTTTTCGCCTCGATCATCACGTGAAGCGCGTCGGCCGAATTATGCCCAGCATGCTCCAGCGGGAACTGCCGCATCATGTTCAGCATTTCCAGCGCTGCAATTCCCTGCCCGTTCGGCGGCAACTCATACACGTCCCAACCGCGATACTTCGTGGAAATCGGTTGCACCCACTCGCTCGAATAATCCGCCAAATCCTGCAGCGTCATCGCACCGCCTTCTCGCTTCGAAAACTCGACGATGCGATGCGCGAGGTCTCCTCGGTAAAATGCGTCGCGCCCGCCCTTCGCTACCAGCGCCAATGAGCGTGACAAGTCTTCGTTGCGGAAAATTTCACCGACTTTCGGTGCGTTGCCTTGCAACAAATAGAGACGCGCAGTCGCCGGATTCTTCTTCAAGAAATCCACGGCGGCGGCCCAGTAAACGGCATCCCACTCGGGAACCGGAAAGCCCTCGTGTGCGTAGCGAATCGCCGGCGCGAGATCCTGCTCCAAGCCTAGTTTCCCGAATTTTCCCAGCAGCTTCGACCAGCCGTCCACAACACCCGGCACGGTGACAGAATCGATACCATGCTGCGGCATCGTTGTAATGCCTTTGCGGGCCAAGAATTCCGGCGTCAACCCCTTGGGTGACCATCCGCTCGCGTTCAAGCCATACAGTTTTGCGGTTTTCGCCTCGTAAACAATTGCAAAAAGATCGCCGCCCATGCCGTTCATCATTGGCTCGACGACACCCATTACCGCATTCGTCGCCACAGCCGCGTCAATCGCGTTGCCGCCATGCGCGAGAATCTGCGCCCCCGCCTGCGCCGCCAGAGGGCTTTCCGCCGCCACGATTCCGTAGCGCGTCGTCACCATGGACCGCCCCTGAGTCCGGTCTTGCGCGTTTCCGAGCGTGGCCACGCTCAGTCCTGCCACAACCATGACGAGACCATAGGCTAATCTCCGCTGCATCTTAAAGATTCCTGGTACAAGGGGGATTCTATAATTCTCAGAACTCGATTCCGGCGGAACGATATTGTTGTGCCAACAATACGTGCGTAAGTTTCAATAATACTCGCCGCTGCGTTCAATGGTTCTAACCCCGTCGTCCACATGTGCCGGCGGAGCGAATCGCATGCCGATTGCGCGGTTCGAAGTTTTTCGACCGCCGCAACCCCCTCCTCGCTGTTACCGGCAACCGCTCATGATAAAAGACATATAACTCAATAAGTTAGTTTATCCGGATACGTGCCGGTCTGCGATCAAACACGACCTGATTCACCTTGCGACGGTAACGTGGCGGCCGGTGTACCTTGCACGGGGAGGCGTCGCGCACTTGACTTGCTAATGCGGCCCCAGTTGCTAAGCTGAGGCGTTCGGAATCGCAACGCGATTTTCTAGGAGGAACCAATGCGAGTGTCAACAACAATTTTCGGCTTCGCTATCGGGATGGTCGCTGTTACGGCAGCGGCGCATAAATCCAAGATGTCGGACGTGCAGTACATGGCGGCGGCTCGCTCCGCCGCTCCGGCCGCAATCGCCAAGGGTGCGACGGTGATGCGCATGGAAAGCAACGGCAGCATGCGTACGCTGCATAAGGGAGACAACGGCTTTACGTGCATGGTCATGGGCACAGACAAAATGTGCAACGATGCCAACAGCATGGAATTCGTTCAAGCAATGATGAAACATGCGCCGCCCCCGGATAAGGTGGGCATTTCATACATGCTCGCGGGCGACAGGGGGGCCAGCAACACCGATCCCTACGCCAAGGGCAAGACGGCGGTCAACCACTGGATTGTCACCGGGCCGCACATCATGGTGTTCGGGCCGCCCAGCAAGACGCTCGGCTACACCGAAGCCAAGGATCCCGATCCAAGCAAGCCTTACATGATGTGGGCCGGTACGCCGTACGAGCATGCGATGATTCCGGTCGCGCGGGGGAAATAAGGGCGAGCGCGCGGATTCCGGCACGCGAAGGGCGAGAGGCGTCGCCGGCGTGAGGGCGAGCCACCGCAGCTGAGCTTCGGGTATCCTCGTGAACTGGCCCACTGCCGCTTCACTGCGAGGGCGTGCCCGAATGTCGGACTTCATTCTTGCGGTTCAACGCAACGTTCGGGCGCATTGGTCGTTTTCGGCTGCCGAGTGGCTGCGCATTGCCGGTCTTTACGGCTTTATCGCCGTGTTGCACGTTTTAGGCTGGGGCCTGTACCTGCATTACGCTCGATCGTATCCGGCCCTGGTGGGCCTCGGCTTCGCGGCTTACATGTTCGGATTGAGGCATGCCTTTGATGCCGACCATATCGCCGCAGTGGATGACTCGGTGCGATTAATGTTGCAAAAGGGCAAACAGCCTTTGGGTGTCGGCTTTTTCTTCTCACTCGGACATTCGACCGTCGTCCTCGGTCTGACAGTCGGCATCGCATTTGCGGCAACTGCCATGAAGCAAGAACTGCCGCAGGAGCAACTCCTCCGGCAGCGCGGTTTGATCAATCGGCTTTGCGGCGGCCGCTTGCAGCAGCTGATGAGTCACAGCTGGCAAATGTATCCGCTCGGGCTCTTGTTCGGTTTGGGCTTCGACACC
>JAYTQX010000004.1:0-2436 GCA_043746455.1 Pseudomonadota bacterium | reverse complement strand
GTATTGCCTCTCTAGCTTGTGTATTAATTTCGCGGCTACGCAGTAGACGATAAATGACCGGGATCACCACCATCGACAGCAAGGGCGCAGTCACCATGCCACCAACCATCGGCGCGGCGATGCGTTGCATGATTTCCGAGCCGGTGCCGTGACCGAGCATGATCGGCAGTAGACCGGCAAGAATGACCGCAACAGTCATCGCCTTGGGACGCACGCGCTGCACCGCACCTTCGCGAATCGCTGCCACGAGGGTTTCTTCGTTTACCGGCTCGCCCGCGGCGAGGCGTCGCTCCCACGCCTGTTTCAGATACAGCAGCATGATCACACCGAACTCGGCTGATACGCCGGCCAACGCGATAAAGCCAACCGCGGTCGCAACCGACATCGCATGGCCCAGCAGGTAGATGAACCAGAAGCCGCCAATCAGTGCAAACGGCACACTGGCCAGGATCAACGCCGCTTCATCCAGACGTCCGAACGTCAGATAGAGCAGGACAAAGATAATCGCAAGCGTCGCCGGAATTACGATGCGCAACTTTGCGACCGCGTGTTCGAGGTACTCGAACTGTCCCGACCAAGCAACCGAAATATCGGGCGGCAATTTCACCTCTCGCGCGACGCGCTCACGCAGGTCGCGCACAACCGAGACCAGATCACGGCCGCGCACGTCGACGTAAATCCATCCGGAGAGGCGCGCATTCTCGCTCTTGATCATCGGCGGTCCGTCCGCGATATCGATATGCGCTACCGCGCTCAGAGGTATTTGCGCGCCTGCCGGCGTGACCATTGGCAGATCGCGCAGCGCCTGCACGCTGTCGCGCAGCTCACGTGGATAACGAACGTTGATCGGGAAGCGCCGACGGCCCTCAACGGTTTCGCCGATCGTATCGCCGCCGATCGCCGCAGCGACCAGACTTTGCACATCGGCGATATTGAGTCCGTAGCGCGCCGCTGCTGCGCGGTCGATGTCGACATTCACATAACGCCCACCCGTGAGCCGTTCCGCGAGTGCCGAACTGACTCCAGGCACGGTCTTTGCCGATTTCTCAATCTGCGCCGCCACCTGGTCGATCACAGCCAGGTCGCCACCACTGACCTTGACGCCGATCGGACTCTTGATCCCGGTCGCGAGCATATCGAGGCGATTGCGGATCGGCGGCACCCAAAGATTGGTGAGTCCAGGCAGACGCACGGTGCGATCGAGTTCCTCGATAAGGTTCTCCTTGGTCATGCCGGGACGCCATTGGCTTTGCGGCTTGAAGCGCACGGTCGTCTCGACCATTTCCAAAGGCGCGGGATCGGTGGCCGACTCGGCGCGGCCGATCTTGCCAAAGACACTGGCGACTTCGGGCACCGTGCGGATCATCTTGTCGGTCTGCTGCAAAATCTGCGCGGCCTTGCCGGCGGAGAGCCCCGGCAACGCCGTGGGCATATACAGCACATCGCCTTCATCGAGCGGCGGCAAAAACTCGCCGCCAAGCTGGGTGATAGGCCATGCCGTGGCAAGCAACAGGAGTCCAGCGATCGCCAACGTCGTTTTCGGATAACGCAGTACCGCGTCGAGCAACGGCCGATAGCCGGCGATCAGGACACGCGCTAATGGATTGGCGTTTTCTTCGGGAATACGCCCGCGTATCCAGTAGCCCATCAGCACGGGAATCAAGGTTACCGACAAGCCCGCCGCTGCCGCCATGGCATAGGTCTTCGTGTACGCGAGCGGCCCAAACAGACGGCCCTCCTGCGCTTCGAGCGTGAACACCGGCACGAAGGACAGCGTGATCACGAGCAGACTGAAGAATAACGCCGGGCCGACCTCGGCCGCCGCATCGGCGATCAATTGCCAGCGTTCGTCGATACTCAATGCCTCATCGATATGCGCGTGCTGCCACGCCTCCAGATGCTTGTGCGCATTCTCGATCATCACGATTGCCGCATCGACCATCGCACCGATCGCGATGGCGATGCCGCCGAGCGACATGATGTTCGCATTGATGCCCTGATGCTGCATGACGATGAAGGCGATAAGCACGCCGAGCGGCAAGGCCACGATCGCGACGAGGGCCGAACGCAGATGAAACAGAAACGCGGCGCAGACCAGCGCGACCACCAAAAATTCTTCGAGCAACTTGCCGCGCAGGTTGTCGATCGCCCGACCGATCAATTGCGAGCGGTCGTAGGTTTCGACGATTTCGACGCCGGCGGGCAAGCTGCTGCGCAGACTGGCGAGCTTGGCCTTGACCGCACCGATCGTTGCCCGGGCATTCTTGCCCGAGCGCATCACGATCACACCGCCCACCACTTCGCCTTGGCCGTCGAGTTCGGCAATGCCACGGCGCATTTCCGGCCCCATCTGAATGCGCGCGACATCGGCGAGCAGTACCGGCACGCCGTTGGGACCGGTCTTGATCGGGATCGCGCGGAAGTCGTCGAGCGATT
>JAYTQX010000003.1:0-6785 GCA_043746455.1 Pseudomonadota bacterium | reverse complement strand
GCCGGAGATGACTGCGGCGATCGAAGCCAATCGTGCGGCAATCGAAGCGGGCATCGACTGCGCGGCATTGCAACGCCTGCTACCGCCGGGCGGCGCGCGCAATGCAATCGACTGCGCACTCTGGGACCTCGAAGCGCACCGCAGCGGTAAGCCCGTCTGGCAGCTCGCAGGATTGCCGCGACCGGAGCGGCTGATTACCACTTTCACGCTCGGCGCGGATGTTCCCGATGCGATGGCTGCGGGCGCGGTGAACTACCCCCAGGCGCGTGCGATCAAGATGAAGCTGACCGGCGAACTCGAACTCGACATCGCGCGTGTCCGCGCGGTGCGTGCCGCGCGGCCCAATGTGTGGCTCGGCGTCGATGCCAACCAGGGCTATCGCATCGAGTCGCTCGACAAGTTGCTCACAGCTTTGGTCGAAGCGAAGGTGGCGCTGGTCGAACAACCGCTGCGCCGCGGACGCGAGGCCGATCTCAACGGCTTCTCGTCGCCGATTCCGCTCGCCGCCGACGAAAGCGCGCTGTGCCTGGCCGATGTGCCCGGACTCGTCGGCCGCTTCCACGTCGTCAACATCAAGCTCGACAAGTGTGGCGGTCTCACCGAGGGCCTGGCGATGGCGCATGCAGCGCGCGAGCTTGGGCTCAAGGTGATGGTTGGCAACATGGTCGGCACGAGCTGGGCGATGGCACCTGCCTTCGTCGTCGGACAGCTGTGCGACGTGGTCGACCTGGATGGTCCCATCTTCCTCAGCCAGGACCGCGATCCTGGCTTGCGCTACGAAGATGGCCTGGTCTGGTCCGACGAGCACGTATGGGGATCGATCCACGCGGCGGTGTCATGACCGCGATGGAAAAAAACTGGTTCGGTCAGCCGCGCGGGCTGACCATCCTGTTCCTGACCGAGATGTGGGAGATCTTCTCCTATTACGGCATGCGCGCGCTGCTCGTCTACTACATGACGAAGCAGCTGCTGTTCGGTCAGGAAAAATCCTCGCTGATCTACGGCGCCTACACGTCGCTGGCGTACTTCACGCCGATCATCGGCGGCATCCTCTGTGACCGCTGGCTCGGCAAGCGCCGCTCGGTCATCATCGGCGGCAGCGTGATGGCGGCCGGCCACTTCATGATGACGTTCGAGCCGCTGTTCTATCCGGCGCTGGCGACGATCGCGCTCGGCAACGGCCTGTTCCTGCCGAGCCTGCCGAGCCAGATCAACGATCTGTACCGGCCCAACGATCCACGCCGCGGCTGGGCCTACAACGTGTACTACGTCGGCATCAACGTCGGCGGCTTCATGGCGCCGCTCGTGTGCGGCACGCTCGGCGAGATCTACGGCTGGCACTGGGGATTCGGCGCGGCCGGCATCGGCATGCTCGCGGGTCTGCTCGTCTATGTGTACGGCAGCAAGTACCTGCCGGAACAGGGCCCCGTCAAACGCACGCAGATACGCGCGGCGCCGATCAGCGACGGCCGCGAAACGGCAATGTTGCTGCTCGGGGTCGGACTGGCGGTAACGATCTTTCGCGGCGCGTACGAACAAATCGGCAACACCGTCGCGCTGTTCGCCGATGTCGGCATCGACCGCACGACGTCGCTCATGACGATTCCGATGACCTGGTTCCAGTCGCTCAATCCGCTGCTTGTGTTCCTGATGACGCCGATGCTGCTCGCGCGCTGGCGCGCACGGGCGCAGGTCGGCCGCGAGTCGTCGGCGATGCAGAAGATGGCGACCGGCGCGCTCGTCGTCGCGGCGGCGTACCTGCTTCTCGCACTGATCACCGCGTTTGCCGGCGATGCGCGCGCGAGCTGGCTGTGGCTCGTCGCATTCTTCATCGTGTTCACCCTGGGCGAGCTGTACATTCTGCCGACCGGGCTCGGACTGTTCGCGCGCCTCGCGCCGCCCACGCTCGGCGCGACGACGGTCGCTGCATGGTTTCTCGCGATCTTCACGGGCAGCCTGACCGCCGGGCTCGTCGGCGCGCTGTGGAGCCGCATGGGCCATGCGTCATTCTTCGCCTCGCTCGCGGTGCTCTCCGCGCTCGCTGGCGCGATGCTGCTCGCGCTCGATACGCGAACGCGGCGCATCGAAACTGCGCGTGCGCACGACATCGCTGCAGCGGAGCATGACCGAACGCTGGCGTCGATCGCATGATGAACGCCGCTCCTGCCGCATCGACCGACTGGTTCCGCCGCTACCTGCTGCCCGGCTTCGCGTTCAAGGCCGTCGTGATCGGCGGCGGCTATGCCACGGGCCGGGAACTCGCGGAATTCTTCCTGCCGAGCGGGCCATGGGGTGGCATCAGCGCGATGCTTCTTGCAATGGTGATCTGGGCCATCGTTTGCGTGGCGACATTCCTGTTCGCGCGTGCGAGCGGCGCTCGCGACTACCTGAGTTTCTTCCGCGCACTGCTCGGCCGCGGCTGGATCGTGTTCGAAATCGCCTACCTCGTTTTCGTGATCCTCATTCTCGCCGTGTTCGGCGCCGCCGCCGGTGCGATCGGCGAGGCGATGTTCGGTCTGCCCAGGATTACCGGAACACTGGCGCTGATGGCCAGCATCGCCGCCGTCGTCACCTTCGGCAACGCGTCGGTCGAGCGGTTGTTCAAATACGTGTCGTTTCTGCTTTACGGCGTCTACGTCATGTTCATGGTGCTGGCATTCACGCACTTCGGCGATCGCATTGCCGCCGGGTTTGCGGTCGATGCGCCAGCCTCGGGCTGGGCCCTCGGCGGCCTGACCTACGCCAGCTACAACATCATCGGCGCTGTCGTGATCCTGCCCGTGCTGCGCCACCTGCGCAGCGATCGCGACGCGGTCATCGCCGGCATCGTCGCCGCACCGCTGGCGATGCTGCCGGCCATCCTGTTCTTCACCTGCATGATCGCTTTCTATCCGGCGATCGCCAACGAAACACTGCCTTCGGATTTCATGTTGCAGCGGCTGAACCTGCCGCTGTTCCACCTGCTGTTCCAGCTCATGATCTTCGCCGCGTTGCTGGAAAGCGGCACCGGCGCCGTGCATGCGATCAACGAGCGCGTGAACAAGGCCTGGCTGCTCGCGCGCAATACGCCGCTGACGCGTGCGGCACGCCTTGGCATCGCGCTCGTACTGCTGGTCTGCTGCATGTTGCTGGCCGATCGTTTCGGTCTGGTTGCGCTGATCGCGAAAGGCTATCGCGCACTCGCCGCCGTCTTCCTTGTCGTTTACGTCGTGCCGCTGCTCACGCTCGGCATCCTCAGGATTCGTCGTCATCGCCTCGCTGCGCGGGAGAACTCATGAAGCGCCTCATATTCGCCGCCTTTTCCCTGGCCATTTCATCGGCGCTGTTCGCCGCACCGCCGGACGGCTTCGAGCAACGAGTGGAAACGCTGCGCAAACAAATCGGCGTGCCGGGCATGGCCATCGCGATCGTCGAAAACGATCAGGTCACGTTCACCAAGGGCTTCGGCGTGCGCAAGCTCGGCGCGCCCGAGCGCGTCGATGCCGACACCATTTTTCCGAACGGCTCGACCGGCAAGGCATTCACGGTCGGCGATCTCGCGATCCTCGCCGACGAGGGCAAGATCGGCTGGGACGACAAGGTCATCGATCGACTGCCTGGGTTCCAGATGTACGATCCCTGGGTCACGCGCGAAATGACGATCCGCGACCTGCTCGTGCATCGCAGTGGATTGGGCCTTGGCGCAGGCGACCTGCTGTTCGTACCGCGCACCAACCTCAGCCGCGCCGAATCCGTGCGGCGCCTGCGCTACATCAAGCCGGCGACGAGTTTCCGCAGCGGCTTCGCCTATGACAACGTGCTGTACATGGTTGTCGGGCAGCTGATCGAATCGGTGACCGGGCAAACTTGGGAGCAATTCACCGCAGAGCATCTGCTGAAGCCGGCCGGCATGTTGCACTCGACCAGCGACGAGGCGGTGCGCTTTGCCACCGCCGATCGCGCCTATCCGCACGCGCGCATGAACGGCGGCTTGCGCGGCGCCGGCGATCAGGAACTGCTCGATGAGCGTGACGAACTCGGCCGCAACGGGGCACCGGCCGGCGGCCTGGCGATCAGCGCGAACGATTTCGCGCGCTGGCTGCGCATCCAGCTCGACGCCGGCAAGCTGCCCGACAGCGACGCGCATTTGTTCAGCGCTGCGGCGCAGGAGCAAATGTGGAAGCCGGTGGTGCTCGAACCCGTGTCTACGTTGCCGCCGTCGCTCAAGGCGGCGCAACCGCTGTTCAACACCTACGCGCTCGGCTGGAATATCAGCGATTATCGCGGCGCGAAACTCATCTCGCATGGCGGTGCCGTCTTCGGCTTCCAGACCGTGGTCGCGCTGCTTCCGGAAAAGCAGGTCGGCTTCTCGATCCAGATCAACAGCGAGGACGGCGAAATCCTGCTCGGCCTGGAGCACGAACTGCTCGATCATTACCTCGGCTTGCCGGCGAACGAGTGGCCCGAGAAATTCATCGCCTTCAAGAAGGAGAAGATTGCCAAGGGCCTGCAGGTCGCGGGCGCGACAGCCGCAAAACCGGCGAAGGTCGGTCCGTCGCTGCCGCTCGCCCGCTACGTCGGCACCTACCGCGACCCGTGGTACGGCAACATCGAGGTTGCCCTGAACAAGGCCGGCAAGCTGACTATCGATTTCAAGTCGACGCCGAACATGGGCGGCACGCTCGAGCACTGGCAGTACGACTGCTTCACGACCCGGTTCATTGATAAGAACATCGAGCCCGCCTACGTGAACTTCAGCCTCGACGCCGACGGCAAGGTCGGGCGCGTCACGATGAAACCCGTCTCCCCGCTCGCCGACTTCAGCTACGATTATCAGGACCTGCTGTTCACGCCGTTCGAAAATTCAAAATAGAATGATTCGCCACGCTGCAAGCCAAGAGACGATATGACGATCAAGGTACGTAACGCACAACTCATCATTGCAATCGCATGCGCGATCGCAGCGTGTTGTGCGCCGCTTGCCGCCGCGCAATTTAACGATGCAGCGCTTGCGGCCCGTGTCGAGCGCGTCCTCGACAAGGTACCGCTGATCGACGGCCACAACGATCTGCCCTGGGAAATCCGCGAACGCTTTGGTAACGTCAATGGCGTCGATCTCGGCGCGAATACGTCGAATCTGCCGCGGGCGGCCAATGCCCCGGAAGATCAGGTGCCGCTGATGACCGACATTCCGCGCCTGCGCAGCGGTCATGTCGGCGGTCAGTTCTGGTCGGTCTGGATATCGCCCAAGGTCACCGGGCCGGCAGCCGTGAAGATGACGATCGAGCAGATCGACATCGTGCACGGCATGGCGGCGCGTTATCCGAAAGATCTGGAAATGGCTTACACCGCGGACGACATCCTGCGCGCGCACAAGGCCGGACGCATCGCCTCGTTGATCGGCATCGAGGGCGGTCATCAGATCGACAACTCGCTGCCCACGCTGCGCCAGATGTATGCGCTGGGTGCGCGCTACATGACATTGACGCATGCATTGAACAACGACTGGGCGGATTCGGCAACAGATACACCGGCGCATCATGGGCTGACGCCGTTCGGCCGTGCGGTGGTTCACGAGATGAATCGTCTAGGCATGCTTGTCGACCTGAGCCATGTTTCGCCGGAGACGATGAAGGCGGCGCTCGCGGCGACGGCCGCGCCGGTAATGTTTTCCCACTCGGGTGCACGCGCGTTGGACGATCATCCCCGCGATGTGCCCGACGACGTACTCGCCCTGGTCGCCCGCAACCATGGCATCGTCATGGTGAATTTCGCACCGCAGTACGTGTCGGAAGATCGCGCGCGCTGGGAATCCGATCGCGCCGCCGAGCAGACGCGCTACAACGCGCCGCCTTTCGCCGGACTGTATATCGGTCAGCCCGAGCGGGCCAAGGCGGCGCTCGCAGAGTGGGACGGTCATCATCCGGCGTCCGTCGTCACCATTGCGATGGTCGCCGATCATATCGAGCACATCCGGAAAGTCGCGGGCATCGACTGCGTCGGCATCGGCTCCGATTTCGATGGCATTCCCAAAACACCGCAAGGCCTGGATGGCGTCGACAAGTTTCCAGCGCTGCTGGTAGAACTCGCACGACGCGGCTGGAGCGACGAGGAACTGGGCAAGGTTGCCGGTGGCAACATGTTGCGTGTGATGCGTGAAGCGGAAGCCGTGGCCAAGCGTTTGCAGGCAACCGAACTTCCATCGAACGCAACGATCGAGAGTTTGGATGCCGGCGTCGCAAAAAAACCTAGTGAAAAGATTTGAGCCTGCTTACGCTGCTGCGCCGTGAGGATGTCATTTCAGCCGGATTCGCCAACGTCCGGGACGGCGCGCGATGGGTTGTGCCAGGCAAGACCGAAGAAAGCACTGGCGCACGACCGCGTATCGCCATTTATGGCGACCTCGCGACGGGCATCTCTCGATGCCGCAATGAAGTCGTGTCGCCCTACGATTGCCGAACGCCTGAAGACGAAGCATCAGCACGCAAAGGATCGCGACCACCATGCAAGTATTGGCGGAGAGGCGCGATGACGCTGGTATCAGTATGAGGAATCCGCCGACTTTTAACGAAATTCGATCACTCGGTGGCGCACTGCTGATCGAGCGCGGCTGGACGAAAAAGCAAGTTCAGGCGCTGATGACGCACAGCGAATCGATAACCGAGCACTACCTCGAAGGTCACGGATATCCCGCAGACAAAGTGAAAGGAACCGAGCCAGAAAATTCCTCCTAACTTATTTGATTCCCGACCGCTAAATGGTCGGGGCGACAGGATTTGAACCTGCGACCCCCTGCCCCCCAGGCA
>JAYTQX010000002.1:0-1873 GCA_043746455.1 Pseudomonadota bacterium | reverse complement strand
AGAGGAGATTGCCTGCGTCAAACGTGCCGTCGCCGCCGCCGATGCGGGGATCGCGCGGATGCGCGAGGTGCTGCGCCCCGGGATCACCGAGAACCAGCTCTGGGCCGAATTGCATCACACCAACATTGCGCTAGGCGGCGAATGGATCGAGACGCGCCTCCTGGCATCGGGCTCCAGGACCAATCCTTGGTTTCAGGAATGCTCCGACCGCGTCATCGAGGCCGGCAATCTCGTCAGCTTCGACACCGATCTGGTCGGACCGGGCGGCTATTGCGCCGACATCAGCCGGACGTTTTTTTGCGGTCCGGGCCGGCCACGGGAGGAGCAACGCCGAATCTATGGGCTCGCCGTCGAGCAGGTCCGTCATAACATCGAGATACTTCGACCCGGCATGAGCTTCGATGAATTGCGCGAGCGCGCATGGAAGATACCGTCGCGCTACGAGGATCAGAAATACGGGTCGATCGCGCATGGCGTCGGTCTCATCGACGAGTGGCCGGCCATCTCTTATGGCGGACCCGACCGCGCACTTCAGCAGGGAACCATCGCGCCAGGCATGATGCTGTGCATCGAGAGCTATATCGGCGAAGTCGGCGGGGCAGAGGGCGTCAAGCTCGAGGAACAGGTGCTAATCACAGAACAGGGTATCGAAACCCTCAGCACTTTTCCGCTCGACGATTTAGTCCTCGTCTGATGGACAGAATGCCAGCAATCCGGGCGCGCCTATGAAATCGGACAGCATGGCAATGTCGCGTTATTCAATTTTCAGCCTCGCCCGCCACGCCCTGCGCGGCCATGTGAACTGGCCGCGCGCGTGGCGCGATCCACAACCGAAATCGAGTTACGATGTCATCGTTGTGGGCGGCGGAGGGCATGGGCTCGCGACCGCTTACTACCTCGCCAAAAATCACGGCATCACGAGGGTAGCGGTACTCGAGAAGGGCTGGCTCGGCGGTGGCAACACCGGGCGCAACACAACAATCGTGCGCTCGAACTACCTGCTGAAAGCAAACGCGCTCTTTTACGAGCATTCGCTGAAGCTTTGGGAAGGCTTGTCGCGCGAGCTCAACTACAACGTCATGTTTTCGCAGCGTGGGTACCTCCATCTCGCACATTCCGACGCGCAAATGGACGCCCACGCCAGGCGTGGCAATGCGATGCGTCTGAACGGTATCGACGCTGTCCTGCTCGATCGGGAGGGTGTCCGCGCCATGGTGCCTGATCTTGATTTTTCTTCGCGCGCGCGATTTCCGATCCAAGGCGCCCTATTGCAGCCGCGCGCTGGCACGGCGCGTCACGATGCCGTCGCCTGGGGCTATGCACGAGCCGCCGATGCGCGCGGTGTCGACATCGTCCAGAATTGCGAGGTCACCGGCATTCTGCGCGAGGGAGATCGCGTCATTGGCGTCGAGACCACGCGCGGTCCGATCCGCGCGGGCAAAGTGGGGATTGCCGTCGCGGGACATACCGGCCACGTTGCGGGAATGGCCGGTCTGCGGCTACCGATCGAGACGCATCTTTTGCAAGCGGCTGTCAGCGAGCCGCTGAAGCCATGTCTCGACACCGTCGTGACCTCCGGCGCCGCCCATGTGTATGTCAGCCAGTCCGACAAGGGCGAACTCGTCTTCGGCGGCGACCTCGAATTCTACAACTCGTATTCGCAGCGCGGCAATCTGCCAGCCCTTTCGAACTTCACGACGGCGCTCATTTCGCTGTTTCCGAGGTTCAGCCGGCTCCGGATGATGCGCAGCTGGGGCGGCGCCGTGGATATGACGATGGATGGCAGCCCGATCATCGGCAAGACGCCGTTGCACAACTTCTACATTGATGGCGGCTGGTGCTACGGCGGCTTCAAGGCGACGCCGGCGGCCGG
>JAYTQX010000001.1:0-2249 GCA_043746455.1 Pseudomonadota bacterium | reverse complement strand
TCTTCGCCGGTATATGAATGCGGTGCGGCAAAATAGAGCGCAAGTCCGCGATCAAGCGCGGCGCCATGCTCGTCGAAAAATGTCGCAAAGTGGAAAACGCGCGGTTTTAGCTTTTTTCCGATCAGCGCCTGCGCGATCTCCGCGCAGCGCGGACCGGATATACGCACCACACCGATGCCGCCGGCACCCGGCGCGGTCGCAATCGCGGCGATGGTCGCGGTCGGCGCTGCGCTAGCGCTTGCAACGACCATCAGGCCTTCGCTTTCGTGGTCTCGCTGCCGACGCGCTTGGTAATGATCCACTGCTGCAACAGCGACAGCCAGCCGTTCATCGTCCAGTACAACGTCAGACCCGCCGGTGCGAACGCGAACATCACGGCGAAGATCAGCGGCATGGTCTTCATCATGCGCGCCTGCATCGGGTCCATGCCGGGCGCCGCGGGCGCCAGCCATTGCGTGGCCATCATGGCGACACCATTCAAGATCGGCAGGATGAAATACGGATCCGGCGCGGACAGGTTCTGGATCCAGCCGAAAAACGGCGCCTGGCGCAGCTCGACGCTCTCCTGCAGCACCCACAGCAGGCCGAGGAAGATCGGCATCTGGATCAGTACCGGCAGACAGCCTCCGAGCGGATTGATCTTTTCCTTCTGGTACAGCTCCATCGTCGCGGCGTTGAGTTTCTGCTTGTCGTCGCCGTAGCGTTCCTTGAGCGCCTGCAGGCGCGGCTGGAACTGCTTCATCTTCGCCATCGAGCGGTACTGCGCTTCGGACGGCTTGTACAGAACGAGCTTGATCAGCAGGACGAGCAGGATGATCGCCAGTCCCCAGTTGCCGACCAGCTTGTGCAGCTGCACGAGAATCCAGTGCAGCGGCTGCGAGATCACGGTGAGAATGCCGTAGTCGGCGGTGAGTTCGAGACCCGGCGCGATATTGGCCAGGTCGTTCTGCAGTTTCGGACCGACGTACAGACGCGTCGCGATCGTGGCGCTCTGGTTCGGCGCGATCGTGACTGCGGGCGAGACGGTTCGGATAAGATAGCGCGGCGTGCCGTCGACCGAGACTACATCGGTGCTGAATTGATCCGTTTCGCCCGCGGCCGGAATCCAGGTGGCGAAGAAATAGTGCTGCAGCATCGCCGCCCAGCCGCCGGTCACTTCCTGTTTGAGTGGCGAATCGGCGAACTTGGCGAACGCAAGTTTGTTGAATTTGCCCTGGGCATACCAAGCTGCACCCGCGAACGCATAAGCCTCCGGGTTGTACACCGAAAACAAACCGCTTTTCGCCACGACCGGCGGCACGCGCTGCAGCTGCCGGTATTCGTTGCCGGTCCATGGTGCGCTGCCGCCGTTGTTGATTTCCTCGCGCGTATCGATCAGATAGCTGCCGCGTGTGAAAACGTATACTTTGCGCACCGACAGGCCGGACGCGTCCTGCCAGGTCAGCGGCACTTCGATCTTGTCTTCGCCGGCAGCCAGCGCGTAACTATTTTTCTGCGCGCTGAACACGGCCTTGTGACTCGGCGCAGGCGCGCCGTTGCTGATCAAGCCGCTTTGCGCGACGAAGTAGTGCGCGGAGCCATCGTCGAGCAGACGCACCGGCTGGGTCTTGTCCCTGGGATCGATGGGGTAGGCGAGCAGGTCGGCACGCAGCAGACTGCCGCCGCTGGTGCTGATCGCGACGCGCAGTACATCGGTTTGCACGTCGATCGTCTGCGCGGATTTTTCTTCCGCCGCCACAGCGGGCACGGTTGCGGTGGCGGTCGCCTGCACCTGCGCTGGAACGTCGGCGGAGGCGGCTGGCGTCGTGGTCGCGGGTGCATCGGCCGCTGGCGCCGACGCGGTGGGAGCGATCGCCACCTTCGCACCATAGTCCTGCTGCCAGGCGCCATAGATGAAATAGCCCACGAAGAGCAGGGCAAACAGCAGAACCGGGCGAGTGCTGGTCATAATCTCAAGGCTTGGATAAGGATCGCGTGCAACAACATCGCGCCATCAGCGGGTGAGGGCGCGATGCCAGGAATTCAATAAACGTGATGATTCACGAGCCGCGCATTGTGCCGGTCGGCACCGTATCGTTCAATGCCGTTTCCGACTGCTTCGCCAACGCGATGGTCGCGGCAAGCTTGTTCCACAGCGCATTGAGTTCGTCGCGCAGCGCTTGGTTGTTCTGTTCGGCGGCAAGAGGACGCGCGATGACGAGCACGTCGCAACCCGGCAGATGGGCACGTTGCAGGCGGAAACTTTCGCG